>JAPLPD010000110.1 GCA_026400395.1 Alphaproteobacteria bacterium
CAGACGCGGCCCTACGGGCGCACGCCGCCGCTGCTGGGGCGCCTCCGGTCGGGCTCCGCCCTCCCTTCGTCACCCCAGCAGCGGCGCATTCTCATCCTGATTGTCGCGGGATTCTCACCTTGATTGTCGCGCCGCAAAATGTAGCCGTCACACGGCTGAGACATGAAATGGCAATTGTCCCGTCATCGATTCTGCCAATGAGCAGTAGGACGACGGTAGGTGCCTGGATGCGGATACTGATCGCGACGGATGCTTGGCATCCGCAAGTCAACGGTGTGGTGCGCACGCTGACTTCGCTCGCACGAAACGTTGAGAAACTCGGGGCGACCATCGAGTTCTTGTCGCCGGAGGGCTTTCGTTCGGTGCGCGTGCCGACCTATCCGGGACTTCGCCTGGCGCTGCCAAGCCCGCGCCAGATTGCAAAACGTATCGAGGAAGCCAAGCCGGACGCCATTCATATCGCGACGGAAGGCACCATCGGAATCATGACGCGCGCCTGGTGCTTGCGGCATGGCAAGCCCTTCACGACGAGTTATACGACGCGGTTTCCCGAATATATCTCAGCGCGTTGGCCGATTCCGCAAAGTTGGATATATGCCGCCCTTCGCCGGTTCCACGGGGCGGCGGCGGTCACGATGGTGGCGACGCCATCGCTGACGGCGGAACTCACCGAGCGCGGGTTTCGCAATCTCGGCATGTGGACGCGCGGCGTGGATACTGCCCTGTTCAGCCCTGACAAGGTAATCGAACTTGACCTCCCGCGACCGATCTTCGTCAGCGTCGGGCGCATCGCTGTCGAGAAGAATCTCGAGGCGTTTCTTTCGCTCAAGCTGCCGGGAACCAAAATGGTGATAGGCACCGGCCCGCAAGAGGCCGAACTGCGGCAGCGGTTTCCAGATGCGAAGTTCATGGGCCTGCTGGAAAACGGCAAGCTATCCGGGCACCTCGCCGCCGCCGACGTTTTCGTGTTCCCAAGCCTGACCGATACGTTCGGCGTGGTCCAGCTCGAGGCGCTGGCGTCCGGCGTGCCGGTGGCGGCGTTTCCGGTGACCGGTCCGAAGGATGTGATTGCCAATAATCCGATCGGCGCCTTGAACGAAGACCTTCGGACCGCATGTTTCGAGGCATTGAAAATGTCGCGGCATGCCTGCCGCGACTACGCGCTGGCGCACTCCTGGGAGCACAGCGCGCGACAATTTGTCGGCAACGTCAGACGGATCGTGCCTACTCCTTCGGACCAATCGCAGTTTCATTCGGGCGTCACGGCAACGGCGAACGGCACGTTCGTCCGTTGATATCGAAGAAAACGTTTTACCAACAGAAAAGGCAACGAAAGATCATGACAGCACTGGCGCATGAACTCCCCAAAGACATGGTGACCAAAGCCTACGCGCGTTGGGCGCCGGTTTACGACGTGGTGTTCGGAGCGGTGTTCGATCGCGGGCGGCAGGCTGCGATCGAAGCCGCCGAGCGGATCGGCGGCCGCATACTGGAGGTCGGCGTCGGCACCGGCATCTCGCTTCCCGACTACAAGCGAACCAGCCGACTGTGCGGTGTCGATATCTCCGAGCCGATGCTGCGCAAGGCCAAGGAGCGGGTGACCGATCTCGGCTTGAGCCACGTCGAGGGTCTTTGGGTCATGGACGCGGAACATCTGGACTTTCCGGACGCGTCGTTCGACGTGGTTGTGGCGCAATATGTCGTGACGACCGTTCCCAATCCCGAAGCGACGCTCGACGAGTTCGCGCGGGTGCTCAAGCCTGGCGGTGAGATCATTCTGTGCAGCCGCGTGGGCGCCGACGCCGGATTGCGGCGCGTTCTGGAGCACGGTTTCGCACCGGCGGCCCGCAAGCTCGGCTGGCGGACGGAATTTCCGTTCGAGCGCTATGTGCGCTGGGCGGAACGTTCAAATGGCGTCGAACTGACCGAGCGGCGCCTTATGCCGCCACTTGGGCACTTCTCGCTCATACGGTTTACCAAGCTTGCTGAAACGGGGCGGCCTGACGTAGCCCATGAGGCCATGCAAGCCGCGGTCTGACCGCCTGATCGGACTTTCGGAAATGCCGCCCTACAGCGGCATTTCTATCCCTCGCATCTTCAAACTGTCACATCGCATTCATCGAATCGCCGTAGCCAGATCGATGGCTTCGGATCGGAGAGAAATCATGCAAGGCTTTCTGGAAGCGCTGCGGGTGCAGCGTTGGGACGATCATCGCTACTACCATCACAGCACGATCAACCAGTCTCTCCATCTGGTCAGCGCGTTCAGCTTCGTGTTCGCCTACGCCATGCTGCTCAAGGATCCCGCGGTTGCCGTCCTCGTGGCTTGGTTGGTCGGGATGACCAGCCGCCAGATCGGCCACTTCTTCTTTGAACCGCGCGACTACGACGTGCGCAATCAAGCCACTCACGAACATAAGGAGGAGATCAAGGTCGGCTACAACCTCCAGCGCAAGGTTGTGCTGATGTCGATCTGGGCGGCTTCTCCGATTGTGCTCTACCTCGATCCCACATTGTTGGGCGTATTCCAGCCGCATGTCGGTGCGGAGGAATTCGTCCGCCACGTGGCGCTGGTCTGGCTCGCGGTCGGTATCGGGGGGCTGCTGTTTCGCACCATCCATCTGTTCTTCATCAAAGACGTGCAGAGCGGGTTGGTCTGGTTCACGAAAATCGTCACCGACCCGTTTCACGACATCATGCTCTATCACAAGGCCCCGCTCTACCTGATGCGCGGTGTGATGATCGATCCGGGGCATGAGGAAGCGTGGCTCGACGAGCAAGTTGAAGAGCCGGCTCCGCGGGCCAGCTGACCGTCACGGTCTAGCGAAAAAATACGAGGTCTATGGATGGTCGCGCTTGGTAAAAAACCGATGCGCGATCATCTCTTTGAGGATCTGCCGCTTGATCGAACGGTTGGTGATCGACGCGTCGTGCCACCACCAGCCGTCCCGCTGCATCGCCCGTGCCGCCGCGATGAAGCGGGCTGCGACGGTTTCAAAGTCTGCTTCGGTGTAGTTAATGCTGAAGATCAGGCGACCGGTGCCGATCCAGCTCAACGCCAGCCCTTCTACTCGCAGATAGTACTGAAACATCCAGTTGTAACGCGAAGGCCGCGTGTAGCTCACGGTCCAGACAGAAGACATGTTGGCCACCTGCACGGGCAGTTCTGCTTCGCGCAGGCGAGCGTTCAGCCGCTTGGCGCGGCCGTCCCACAAGGCGTCGAGGTCGTGGTAGAGCGCCTGGGCTTCCGGCGTCTCAAGGTAGCGAAGGAACTCGTTCATCGCCCCCATTACGGCTGGGTGCGAGTTGAAGGTGCCGCGGGCGAAGCAGATGTCCGCCGGCCGCGCGTCGCGATACCGCTTCATCAACTCTTTACGGCCGCACACCACGCCGACCGGAAATCCGCCGCCGACCGTTTTTCCGTAGGTCACGAGGTCGGCCCGGACGCCGAAGTACTCCTGGGCGCCGCCGGGCGCGAGGCGGAAGCCCATGAACACCTCGTCGAAGATCAGGACGATCTTGCGCTCCGTGCAAACCGACCGCACACACTGCAGCCAAGCGGTGTAGGCATCCCGGTCGAAATTCGCATTCCTGCTGCTGTCCACCAGGGAGGTGTCGGACGGAGCGTTACCGTTCGGATGCAGTGCCTGCAACGGATTGATGAGGACGCAAGCGATGTCATTGCGCGTCCGCAGCACGCGCAATGTATCCTCCGACATGTCCTGCAGCGTGTAGGTTTCTCGTGCCGGCAGAGGGTTGCCGACTCCGGGCTGCACGTCGCCCCACCAGCCATGGTAGGCCCCGCAGAAGCGTACCAGATGGGACCGGCGGGTGTGATAGCGCGCGAGACGAACCGCCTGCATCACCGCCTCGGTGCCCGACATGTGGAAAGACACTTCGTCGAGTCCGGAAAGTTCCTTCAAGCGCCGGACGTTGTCGGCGAACACCGGATGATACGAGCCAAGCACCAGACCAATCTCGGCTGTGCGCTCCAGGCCGCGCTGCATGCACGCCTTGTAAAGGTCAGTCCCGAACAGATTGACGCCGTACGACCCGGTAAGATCGTATGCCGTGTTGCCATCGAGATCGGTGACGGTCACTCCGGCGGACGATTGCAGGAAGGACCCCAGCGGCAGGTGTCGGCGCACGACGCGGCTGTACTGAAAGGGTACCCGGTAGGCGTCGGTGAATTGCATATCCGATACGCCGCCGGCCGCCTCGGAGGTGGCTTCGAGCGTCCGGGTACTACGTTCCTTAAAATGGTCCGACAGCCGCATGAAGCCAGCCCGGCGCAGCTCGGCGATAGATTCAGGTGCGTCGTCGGAGCGGAAAAACCGCGCTTCGTCGTACTCGTAGAACGGCAGCATCGAGGCCACCCGCCGCGACATGCGAGCGTGGCCGGTCAGCGATTTGTGTTTGGCCTTCGACAGTTCCAGGCGCCGCTTAATCTTAATGAGCGATGTCGCCAAAGCAGCGGCGCCAAGCCCACTGATCGCCCAAGCCATGCTGCCCCATTCCATAGATTCGGGGTCTATCCGAGGGAGTTAACGGGACCATGACACTGCGAACCGAGATGATGCGTATATTTGCGCAGGAAGACATCAATTTCCTGCTTACCAACAGGATTCCCCGGCGGCTGCTGACTAGCTTTGTTGGCTGGTTCAGCCAAATCGAGCAACCGCTGATCCGCAACATCTCGATCAAGCTTTGGAGTTTCTTTTCGGACCTGGATCTCTCGGAGGCAAAGCAGACGAAGTTTTGCAGCATGCACGCGTGTTTTACGCGGGAACTGAAGGAGGGCGCTCGGCCGGTCGATATTGACCCCGCTGTTCTGACCAGCCCGTGCGACGCGATCGTGGGCGCCGGCGGCATGATCGCGGGCAACCAATTGCTTCAGGTAAAGGGGTTTCCGTACACTCTGCAGGAATTGCTCGGGACATCGCTGCCGACGGTCGATCACGTCAACGGCTGCTATGTCACGCTGCGGCTGACTTCCAGCATGTACCATCGTTTCCACGCACCGCACGATTGTCGTGTCGAGCAGGTGAACTACATTTCCGGCGACACTTGGAACGTCAATCCGATTGCGCTGAAGCGTATCGAAAAGCTGTTCTGCAAGAACGAGCGGGCCGTGATTCGTACACGGACCTCAGTCGGCGGCCACAACCTAACTCTGGTGCCGGTCGCGGCCATTCTGGTTGCGAGCATCAGGTTGCATTTCATCGACGTTTTGCTCAACATCAAGCACCGGGGGCCGAATGTCATTCCGTGCGATGCATCATTCCGGAAAGGCGATGAAATGGGTTGGTTCGAGCATGGCTCGACGATCATCGTCCTCGCGCCCCGCGGATTTTCGCTGTGCGGCAACGTCCGCGAGGGCGCGACCATCCGTATGGGGCAGCCGCTGATGCGGCTGCCCTAATTCAGCGCGCGGGCGCGTATCCGGCCGCGAAGCGCTGAGACTCGGACCCTGGCGACGATTGTTGAATCCGAACGACGATGTCGCTGGTCGTGTCCGCCTTCGGGCGTTCTTTGGCGAAAGCGTGGCCTTCGATCATGTAATAAACGGCCTCTGCGATGTTGGTCGCGTGGTCGCCCATGCGCTCGATGTTCTTGGCGCAAAACAGCAGATGGATACCGAAGGCCACGGTGCCCGGATCCTCCATCATGTAAGTCAGCAGTTCCCGAAATAGCGATGTATACATCGAATCGATCTCTTCGTCGCGGTTTCGCACTTCGACGGCCTTCTGGCCGTCCTTCTCGGCGAAACTGTCGAGAGCGTCCCGCAGTAGATGAATCGCCAGGTCGGTCATGTGCGTCACGCCCCGCAGCGCCTTGCGCGGCATGTTTTCGCCATTCATAGCGTCAATACGTTGGCCGATATTTTTGGCGAGCTCGCCGATCCGTTCGAGTTCGTTAGCGATCCGTAGAATGCCCACGATCTCACGCAGATCAACCGCCATTGGCTGGCGGGTTGCTATTGTCTCGATTGCCTTTTGTTCGATATCGAATTGTTGCGCATCGAGCTTGGCATCGCCGCAGACGACTCGTTTGCCGCGGGCGCTGTCGGACCGTGTTAACGCATCGACCGATTCGATCAGTTGCCGCTCGGCATAGCCGCCCATCTCGGAGATCATGCGGGTGAGGTCGAGAAGGTCGGCGTCAAATGCCTTAGTTGTGTGTTCTGTAATCGCGATTGCCATCGTCATTCCTTTGCCGCGCTGGCAGCAGCGCGGCGAATTTCCAAGGGTCGAAGCTTCTGTGGGCGTTTGGATGCCGACCTGGGCTCGAATGGGAGGATGCGGCGGATGCCCATGATTACTACGGGAGTCCTGGCTACCGAGAGCCTTAACGCAGCGGGTTTTCACAAGACTTCAAGTCGTATGATGATTCGGTGACGCGGTTATGACACCGGTGCCGGAGACGCCCGGCCGACTGTCTACGTTGCAGCCGAGCGTGCGATTGGTCCAGTCGATAATTTCGAGGCGACCGTCGAAATGTTCGACCACCGCAGTGCAGCTTTCAACCCAGTCGCCGCAATTGACGTATGTGAGACCGTCAGACTGCCGGATCGTGGCGTGGTGAATGTGGCCGCAGATCACACCATCGACATGGTGGCGCGCCGCTTCGGCTGTCAAAGTCCGTTCGTATTCGCCGATGAAGTTGACTGCGTTCTTGACTTTGAGCTTGACCCATTGCGAGAGCGACCAATAGGGCAGGCCAAGCAGGCGCCGCGCCGCATTGAACCAAGTGTTGGCCGATATGGCGAAATCGTAGGCTTTGTTGCCCAGCAACGCGAGCCAACGCGCGTGGCGTATCACCACATCAAACAGATCGCCGTGGATGACCAGGAACCGGCGGCCATCCGCCGTGGTATGGATCATGTTTTCGGCAACTTCGACGCCGCCGAAATGCGTGCCGTAGAAATCGCGCAGGAACTCGTCGTGATTGCCCGGAATGTAGATGACTCGCGCGCCCTTGCGCGCGCGCCGTAGTAGCTTCTGGACAACATCGTTGTGCGCCTGCGGCCAATACCATCCAGATCGGAGCATCCAGCCATCAACGATATCGCCGACGAGATAAATCACGTCGGCTTCATGATCGCGAAGAAATTCGAGCACCTTTTCCGCTTGGCAGCCTTTGGTGCCGAGATGCAGGTCGGACAGAAACAACGTCCGAACTCTCGTCTGTCCCTCAGGCTCCAGCGCCAAGCTCGGTTCTGCGACAAAGTTCATGGTATCCAATTAGGCGATTCCTGTTGCGTTTCGATGACGTTGCGCGGGTTCGTGGCGCTGAAACGTCTAGCTTGGTGTCGCCAGCTTCAAACCGACCGTGTCCGCGACGATCATGACGAGGCATCCGATGCGAGCCGCGTCGGCCGATTCTCCGAACAAGAATATGCCGGCGATGGCCGCGCCTGCGGCGCCGATGCCGGTCCATATGGCATAGGCGGTTCCGAACGGAACTGACTTCAGCGACAGGCCCAGCAGGGCGAAGCTCAACGCGATCGCAACAAACGTTCCGATGCTCGGCCAAAGCCGAGTGAAGCCAGCTGAGTATTTCAACCCAAGCGCCCAGGCGATCTCCAGCAGTCCGGCAAGCAGCAGCGCGACCCAAGCCATAGAAGCGGCCCCGTTATGATGTGGCGCGCTTACCGCGCGTTCATGTCGTGGCGGTGAATGTCGGGGCCGATGTCAATCTATGCCGAGTCATTGTCGAGTCGCATACCTGTCGGCTCACTGTCAGAAACCACCGGCATGGTCCGCCTGATTCGAAGGTGGAGGTCCGATGGCTGGCACGATTCCAAACCGCGCGCTCTCACGGCGCAGGTTTCTGACCACGGCGGCGTCCTCGGCTGGCCTCACGCTCGTTGGCGGTATCGCCAAGCCGTATCTCAGCCGGGCAGCGGATCGTCCGCTCATCACGCACGGCATCCAATCGGGCGACGTCTCGACCGATTCCGGGGTGGTGTGGGCGCGAACCGACCGTCCGGCGCGCATGTTGCTTGAGGTCGCGACCAATGATCTGTTTACGGACATTCGCAACGCGGTTGCCATCGATGCGCTACCTGAGAGCGATTTCACGGCGAAGGCGCTGTTGGAGGATTTGCCCGCCGGCCAGGACATCTTCTATCGGGTCCGGTTCGAGGATTTATCGTCTCCCACGGTCGTGGGCGAAACGAAGATCGGCCATTTTCGCACCGCGCCCAATCATCGGCGCTCGGTTTCCTTCGCCTGGTCCGGCGATACGGCGGGGCAGGGCTGGGGCATCGACGAGTCGCGGGGCGGGATGCGCACTTATGCGACCATGCTGAACAACCGGCCGGACTTCTTCATCCATTCCGGCGACAACATCTATGCCGATTGCCCGATTCAGGCGGAACTGAAACTTCCGAATGGTGAGATGTGGCGCAACCTCGTCACCGAAGAGAAGTCCTGCATTGCACAGTCGTTGGCCGACTATCGAGGCAACTACAAATATAACCTGATGGACGCAAACCTGCGGCAGTTCAACGCCGAAGTCCCGACCTTCGCGCAGTGGGATGACCACGAGGTCGCCAACGACTGGTGGCCGGGGCAGGTTCGTGCCGACTACGACAATATCAACGCTTCGCTGCTGGCGGCGCGCGGGCGGCGTGCGTTCTGCGAGTTCATGCCGGTGCGCCAGACGCTCGCCGAGACCGGACGCATCTACCGCAAGGTGTCCTATGGACCGTTGCTCGATGTGCTCCTGCTCGACATGCGCAGCTATCGCGGGTCGAATACAGATAAATCCGGCACGGCCAGCCATTTCCTCGGGGCGGCGCAGGTGGATTGGCTCAAGCGTAGCCTGATGAACTCTACCGCGACATGGAAGGTGATCGCCGCCGATCTTCCGATAGGGCTTGTCAGCGAGGATGCCATCGCACAGGGTGACGGCTCGCCGCTCGGCCGTGAGTTCGAGATGGCGGACCTGTTGTCGTTCATCAAGCACGCGGGAGTTCGCAATACGGTTTGGATCACCGCGGACATGCATTATACGGCGGCGCACTATTACGATCCGAACCGAGCGATTTTTCAGGACTTCGAACCATTCTGGGAGTTCGTCTCCGGTCCGCTGCACGCCGGCACCTGGGCGCCGGGCGGGCTCGACAACACCTTTGGACCGGCGGCGTTGTTTCAGAAGGGGTGCAGCGCCGAGCAGGGAGAAAATCTGGCGCCTTGTTTCGGGTTGCAGTTCTTCGGCCATGTTACCATCGATGGCGCGAGCGAGGTGATGACGGTAACTCTGAAGGACGTCGGTGATCGTGATTTGTGGTCGACCCGTATCGAGCCCAAGCTAGGCCGTTGGTCCGGCGTTCCCGCGCCGCGCCGCATCTGATAGCCGGCGTATTGCGCTATTCAAGACCGCAATATGACTGTCACATTGGCTGCCTAGGTTGGCTTCATTCTCCATAAAAGGATCGATCGATGCGCTCGCTTTTTGCCGTCGCCTCCATTTTAACCGCCGTCATTCAAGCCGAGGCCCAGATCATCTACCCGATCGACCGGGCCGAAATTCTGTCGGGCGCGCGCTTTGATTTCAAAGTCGAATTTCCGCAATTGGCTGCTGCCGACAGGATCAAGGTCACCGTGAACGGCGCGGATCACACCACCGCGTTCGGCAAAGCTGCGGCCTTCATCGAGCGCGAGGACGGCAAGGACCAATCGGCACTGCTGCTTCGTGACGTCACGCTCGCCAAACCCGGTTCTTATAAGGTGAGCGCGACTGATGGTGTGTACACCCGCGAGGTGACCTGGAACGTTTATGAGACCGGCGCCCGGCAAGCCAGGAACGTGATCCTATTCGTCGGCGACGGTCTGTCGCCCGCACATCGCGTGGCCGCGCGGTTGCTCAGCAAGGGCATCGCGGAAGGCAAGGCGTTCGGCAAACTCGCCATCGACGACATGCCGCGCACGGCTCTGGTCTCGACCGCCGGCAGCGATTCGATCATAACCGACTCCGCCAATTCGATGAGTGCCTACACGACCGGCCATAAGTCGGCGGTGAATGCCATGGGCGTCTATGCGGACCGCACCGAAAGTCCGTTCGACGATCCGAAGGTCGAGACCATAACCAGTCTGGTTAAGCGCCGGCTTGGCATGGCGGTCGGCGTCGTCACCAACACCGAGATCGAGGATGCTACGCCCGCGGCCATGGTTGCGCATACGCGGCGGCGCGCGGCCTATGACCAGATCGTTGAGCAATTCTACCAAGCGCGGCCAGAGGTCATCATGGGCGGTGGTTCGGCTTATTTCATGCCGCTGGGGGCCCCCGGGGCGCGCCGCCAGGACAGCATCGACTACGTGGCCAAATTCCGCGACGCCGGCTACCCGCTGGCGACCACCGCTGCGGAGTTGAACGCCATCGCTGGCGCAGGCGGCGAAGGTAAACTCCTGGGCTTGTTCAGCACCGGCAACATGGACGGCGCCCTCGATCGCAAGTTTCTCAAAGGCGGCAATGTTCTGAAATTCCCCGATCAGCCTGACCTCACGGATCAGGTGCGTGTCGCGCTGAATCTGCTGTCGCGGCGTCCGGAAGGTTTCGTGCTGATGGTGGAATCCGGTTTGATCGACAAGTACACCCATTCGCTCGACATGGAGCGAGCGGTGTACGACACCATTATGCTCGACAACGCGGTCAAACTGGCCCGCGACTGGGCTGCGGCCCGCGGCGACGACACGCTGATTCTTGTGCTGCCCGATCACGGTCATCCGATCAGCCTGATTGGCACCATTGATGACGACATGACGCAAGTGCCGAAGGCGCCGCTCCGCGAACGCGTGGGCGTCTACGACAAGGCAGGATTTCCCAACTACCCCGCGCCCGACAGGGACGGTTATCCGCCGCATGTCGATGTCAGCCGGCGGCTGGCGATCTTCTCGGCGAGTTCGCCCGACTACTATGAAACGTTTCGCCCGAAACTAGACAATCCCAACGATCCGACGGTGACCGGTTCGACGCCGGGCACCTACGAAGCCAACGAGCGCTATCGCGCCATGCCCGGCGCCATGCTGCGACTCGGCAATTTGCCGAAATACCTCAACGCCAGTGTTCACTCCGGTGAGGATGTGATTCTGACCGGTGCTGGACCGGGCAGCGAGCGCGTGCGCGGACAGATCGACAACACCGAGGTATTTCGGATCATCGCCGAGGCATTGGGACTTGGTTATCCATCGCGCGACTGACGCGCGAAGCGTGGACCGGGTCCACTTTTGATTTGAGAATGTTCCTAAATTTTCCTGTCGCGTTGGTGGTTGTCATTCGAGCGTCATTGGCGATGCGCAGTCTCCCGGTGTCAGCGTACCAGGGGAGATTTTCACGACTGATTTTGCGCTACCCGGCTCGATCGAGCCTGCTGCGAGACGAACTGGGACCAATCTGGATGGCGGGTTTCACCCGCTTGCCGGGATCGTATTCCTGGGCGTCATCGCCGCCGGTCTGTTGTTCGCGGCTTACAGCATCTACGCCGACGTGGATGCGACCGGCGCGAAGGTAACGACTTATCTGCCATATATCCTGTTGTTCGTGGCGTTGCTGATTGCGCTTGGCTTCGAATTCGTCAACGGATTCACGACACCGCGAACGCCGTTGCCACCGTCATTTATACGCGCGCATTGCCTGCGAATTTCGCGGTGGTGTGGTCGGGCTGCTTCAATCTGCTGGGCGTTCTGGCCTCGTCCGGAGCGGTCGCCTTCGGCATCGTATCGTTGCTTCCCGTTGAACTGATCCTGCAGGTCGGCAGCGGCGCCGGATTTGCGATGGTATTCGCGCTGTTGATCGCGGCGATCACCTGGAACCTCGGCACTTGGCTGCTCGGTCTGCCGGCCTCCAGTTCGCACACTTTGATCGGCTCGATCATCGGTGTTGGCATTGCCAACGCTTTGCTGCATGGCCGGTCCGGCACCTCAGGTGTGGATTGGACCAAGGCGACCGAAATCGGCTACGCGCTGCTGCTCTCGCCGTTGTTCGGGTTCTGCGTCGCGGGACTTCTACTGTTGGCTTTGAAACTGGTGGTTCGAAGCCCTGCGCTGTACGCGGAGCCCAAGGGCGACCAGCCGCCGCCGTTGTGGATCCGCAGTATCCTTGTTCTGACCTGTACGCTGGTGAGCTTCTTCCACGGCTCCAACGACGGTCAGAAGGGCATGGGCCTCATTATGCTGATCCTGATCGGCACGGTGCCGACCGCCTACGCGCTCAACCGGGCGATGCCGGCAAGCCAGCAGGCGCAGTTCCAGACCAATTCCCAGTCGGCAAGCAAGGTCATCGCCGGGAAAGCGGCGGGCTATAACGTGCTGGGCAACCCGCGTCCGGCTGTCACCGCCTACGTCGCCGAACGCAAGATCAACGAAGGCACCTATCCGTCACTGTCCGTCCTGGTGGTTGATATCGCCAACCAGGTCAACCAGTACGGCTCGCTCGCCAAGGTGCCGGCGGAGGCTGTCGGCAACACGCGAAACGACATGTATCTGGCGTCGGAGGCGATCCGCTTCCTCATGAAGGACAAGGAGAACGATCTGTCCAAGGAGGAAGTCTCGACGCTTAACGCCTACAAGGGCTCGCTCGACAATTCGACCAAGTTCATCCCAACCTGGGTCAAGATCGTGGTCGCGATCGCCCTCGGCCTCGGCACGATGGTCGGTTGGAAGCGGATCGTCGTCACCGTCGGCGAGAAGATCGGCAAGACGCACCTGACCTACGCCCAGGGCGCCGCCGCCGAGATTACCGCATCGGCCACCATCGCGGGTGCCGATATCGCCGGTCTGCCGGTGTCCACCACACATGTATTGTCGTCGGGTGTTGCGGGGACGATGGCAGCCAACGGCTCGGGCTTGCAACTGGCGACCATCCGCAACATCGCGCTTGCTTGGCTCTTGACGCTGCCCTGCGCGATCATGCTGTCAGCCTCGCTTTATTGGCTGTTCTCGCTTCTGTTCTAGCCGTGGCCCCGCTGGCGCGCCCCGTCCTTCGCGGGGCGCGCCAGACCCGGCTGAACGTAATCGGCTAGAGTTCGTTTCGAAGTTTCCTCAGTTGGCGCCGTTCGATACTCGCAAGCGTGCAGAGAGTGTTTCGCGGGCCACATTGCCTGCATCGGGCCCCCCGGCGCGATTTTCGGAAAACTCTGATCCAGTCGGATTTTCTTCCACACATCAGCCCTCACGACGCGGCAGCGCATCAAAATCTGCCAAGATGCGATCGCCTGAATGCTGAAGAGTTTGCATTTTCTCCGCTAGACCGTTCGCTAGTAGCTTTCCGCCTTGTTTCATCACGCGGCCGGCGATTATCACGGTGTCTACATTGCTCGTGCTAGCCTGCATAACAGCACAAGCCGCCAAGTCATGCATCGGCGTCATATTGAGGGCGTCAGTTCGCAAGAGGATGATGTCAGCCTGCTTGCCCGGTGTGATAGAGCCAACTCGATCGTCGAGCCCGGCGATCCTGGCGGCACCGGTCGTCACCCAGGACAAGGCGTCGCGACAGGTCAGTGCTGAACGTTGGGGCCGGGTCCCCGTCTTGGCGAGTGCCTCGACAATGCCGCGGTGACGTTCGTGCTGCAGCGTCAGCCGCATGCACGTAAACAGGTCGCTGCCCACCGCTGGTTCGACGTCGGTTCCGATTGAAATGGGTGTCTTTTGCGCATGCAGGACGCCGGTCAGTGGATCGCCATAACCCATCTGCAACTCAATCTCGGCGGTGACTGTAAACGTCCCGCCACACTCCACCATCCGGCGCACGGTGTCGGATGCAATGTCGTTGCCGTGCACGACCGTGAGGTGCTCGTCGACCAGATTATCATCCAGCAACCGCTCAAATCCCTGCGGCACGAGGGGCAATCCACCACCCACATGCATACTGGCCAATAGGTCGAACTCTCGGGCCAGCGCCAAGTCTGCCCGCGTGACGTCATAGGTAGAATAGGATGGACCGAGAATTGCGAGACCGAATGTAACAAGCCCGTCGCGGCTTCCGAACCGGCCCTTGCAGAAACGTTCGATCTCGCTCCGCGGCATCGGTACTTCGCTAAAATGCCGCTGGCCAGGACGTGGATCCGGCTTAGGGGAGCCGTGCAGGAACAATGCACGGATCCCTGCATCATCTAACCCGCGGATGGCAGCGTCGGTGTGCTCGGGCGTTGGATTATTGTGGCACCAATCGACCAGAGTAGTCGCCCCATTGTTGATCTGGTTGAGAGATCCCATCAGGTTAGCGATATAGATATCCTCTGGACGAAACAGAGTAGCGAGGCCGCGGTGCATCGCGTGCATGTATTCGGCAACCGTCCAATCGGCAGCCAGCCCGCGCAAGCCGGTCTGCCACGTGTGCAAATGGCCATTGATGAAGCCCGGCAACAACAGCATGTTTGCTGCATCAATTACGTCCGCGTCCTCGGCGGGGATATCGGGCGCCACCGAGGCAATGCGACCGCCCTCAATGAGAACGTCGCCCGTCCGCATATCCCCGATCATAGCGTCCATGCTCACAATGGCGGGGCCCTTGATCAGCGTGCGGCGCATGTTTGCTCCATTGTTGCAGCGCAGCTAAACGCGATTCCAAACAGCCAACCATCTGCACCATCGTGACGAGCAAGTCGTCAGGTCTGATCCCGCTGGCATGCGGCCGAGGAGTTGGCTAACATTCTCATACAATATAGCGAGGAATGACCCAATGAATCGGTTTGAATTCGATCGCCGCACCCTGGTCAAGGGCGCTGTAGCGACTGGAACAGCGGCACTGCTGTCGCCACCCGCATTCGCCCAGCAGAACCCGATCAAAATCGGGTTCGGAATGTCCCTCACCGGCGGGCTTGCCGGCGGCGGCCGGCAGTCGTTACTCGGTTTTGAAATCTGGCGCGACGAGATCAACGCCAAGGGCGGGTTGCTGGGGCGCCCCGTGCAGCTTGTGTATTTCGATGATCAGAGCAGTCCAGCCAACGTGCCGGGCCTCTACGCCAAGCTGATCGACGTGGATAAGGTCGATCTTGTGGTATCGCCCTACGCGACCAATCAGATCACGCCCGCGATGCCGATCGTGATGCAGAAAAACATGGTCTATATGGGCCTGTTCGGCACTGACGTGAACGCAAACTTTCAATATGACCGTTATTTTGCGACCATCCCCAACGGTCCGGACGGAAAGCGCGCTCCGACGCTGGGGTTCCTCGAAGTCGCGGCCGGCATGAACCCCAAACCGCAGACCATCGCGTTGATTGCGGCCGATGCTGAATACGCCCAGACGGTGATTGCTGGAGCGCGCGAAACTGTCGCGCGGCTCGGCTTCCGCACGGTGTATGACCGGAGCTATCCGCCGACCACCGCGGACTACTCTCCGATCGTGCGGGCGGTTGCTGCGGCAAACCCGGACATCATCTGCATCGCGTCGTATCCGCCCGACTCGGTCGGCCTAATCCGCGCGGCGAGCGAGATAGGCATCAAGCCGCGCATTTTTGGCGGCGCCATGATTGGTCTCGGCTTCACCCCGATTAAGGCCCAGCTCGGGCCTTTGCTGAACGGCATCGTCAATTACGATACCTATGTGCCCGAGCCGACCATGAAGTTTCCCGGCGTGGACGAATTCCTGAAAACCTATCAGGAGAAGGCGCCTGCTGCCGGTGTCGACCTGCACGGATTCTTCCTGCCGCCTTTTGCGTATTCGCAAATGCAGGTGCTAGCGCAGGCTGTGACCGCTGCTGGCAGCATCGACCACGCCAAGATTGCAGCCGAACTGCGCAAGGGTACCTTCAACACCATCGTCGGGGAGATCAAATTTGGTCCGAATGGTGAGTGGCAAAAGAACCGAACGTTGACCATCCAGTTCCAGGGTATTCAGCCCGGTGATGTCAATCAGTTCAAGCAGGCGGGCAAGCAGGTCATCCTCCACCCGAATGAGTCGAAGTCTGGGAATCTGGTCGAGCCATATACGAAGGCGCGCGGCTAGGTGCTGGTGTGAACCGGCACCGAACTTTGACCTCTGTGGTCCTTGAACAACCAATGCTTGCTGCGGCAATCGGGGGTCGAATCCCAGGCTGATTTCCATGCTATCTGATTGAAAGGAACTTGATTCAAGGCCGAAAGTCGAAACCCAAACATTGACCGAGGCTAATTGATCGGTGCGATGCTAGCCTCCTTGATCAAGCGGCTGTGGGCCTCGCGGTCGGTCTTCAAGAATGCAGCGAACTCAATGGGTTCGATGCCGGAGGAGTTTCCGCAGCTTGTCGCACGCCAACTTAAGGTGTGGAGTGACGTCGTTCGCCGCTTCGGCGTGAATTGAACTCGTTTACCGCACCTTGGCCGGCATGATCATGTTGATGATCGCGCTCTTGCCCGAAGCAATGAATCCCAGCGCTTCGGCCAGCGCTGCTTTGAGCTCCGCAGGTGTTTCAACGCGGCGCGAATAGCCATCCACCATCGCGGCAGCCTGTTCGTACTTCACGCCTTTGAGTTCGACGCCATAATAGTCATTCGCCGCGATGGACGTGCCCGATGGGTAGAATTTGTCATGATAGTATTGCATGGCGGCATACTTGGCGTTGTTGAACACCAGTATGAGCAACGGCATCTTGTGTTCGTCCGCAAACGAAAGCGCGGGCGCTACAGGATTGTACAAGAAGGTTCCGTCTCCCATGGTGACGACAACCGTTCGGTTGGGCAACGCGAGCTTGATGCCCAGCGCATAGCCCATTCCCTGGCCGAGCCCGCTTGGCGCACGGAAGAAGTCGAACGGGCCATTACATAAGGTGTGCTCGCGGACGAGCCGCGCATGCACGATGGTCTCGTCGATGATGATCGCATTAGGTGCGGCATTACGCAGCAGGCGAGCAACCAGCGGGACGGTGATTGACGTCTCGGTCTCTGCCTTTTGTTCGGCGGCATCCAACCGTTGCTGGAGTCGGTCATGCTGCTCCTTCCAGCGGCTTCGGCGCGCGGCAATCGCCGCGGAATCTAATTTCTGATTGCGTAGCGCTTCAGTCAGCAGGCGCAGCGTTAGCGCGAGGTCGCCTTCGAGGGAGTGCTCGGCTCCGGTCACCTGATAAACCAGTGTGTCCTTGCGAGGGCGGCTTCCGACTGCAACGATTGTTGCATTCTTCGGGATGTTGCTGGGCGGATACCAAGGCGCCTCTTTCTCGATCAAGAGTGCGAGGTCCATCTTCCCTAAATAGAGACTTGCATCGAGTCCGAGATAAAGATCGTGCGACTTGGGAAAATTCGAAACACATGCGCCCGGCGCGTCGAGCACAGGGATTGCGAGAAGCTCGGCCAGCGCCACGAGCGCGTCAAACGCCTCTTGGTCTGAGCCAGCATTTTCCACCAGGATGAAGGGGCATCGCGCCTCGGCAAGCAGAACAGCGACGCGCTCAATGTCCGCAGAGGCTGGCTGCGGTGCTGGTGGCGGCGGAGCCGCGCGCATCGTCTCCGGTCTCGACCACTCCTCGTTCATTGCTTCCATGGATACGCAGAGATATGTCGGCCCCTGTGGCGCGCCTTGGGCGAGTTGGCCTGCGTGTACGACGCTGTGGTAGAGCGTATCGACAGAGCCGGTCTGGAGTGCGATTTTGACGACAGGCTCGACAAGACGCTGCGGGCCGCCGACCATATTCAGGTTGCGATACCATTGCGGACCGGGGTCGAATTTTCCTTCGCCGTAGCCGATCGATTCTCCCGACATCACCAGCATCGGCGTTTCCATGGCCCGTGCGCCGTATATGGCCATGCAGCCTTGCATCAGACCTGCGCCGGCATGCAGAAGCACAGCTTGCATGCGGCCGGTCACCTGCGTGTATCCAGTTGCTATGGACACGGCGATCGTCTCATGCGCGCAGTCCAGATAGGTGGGGCCCGCATTGCCGCCCTTCTTTTGGCGCGCCAGAGCTTCCCAAAGAGATGGCCATTCCGAGCCCGGAGAAGAAATCACGTATTCGATTTTCAAGCTTCGTAACGCTTCGAGGATCGCCTCGCCGCCGTCCTGAACATTTTTCAAAGTCGAAGTCCCAGGTTAACGATGAGCGTCGCGAAGAGGCCCTGACGGCATTAATGATAACTCAGTCCGGTCGGGCGCCCGAGTGTTTGATGATGGGAGCCCAGCGCTGAACGTCGTTTTTTACGAACTTGGCGAACTCGGCCGCACTGCTGGGCGCCGGAGTGGCGCCTTCGTGCTGCAGTTGTGTACGCATCCCAGGATCGTTGAGAGCCGCGACGATAGCGGCGTTGAGCTTGCCGGTGATATTCGTCGGCAGGTTGGCGGGGCCGAAAACCCCGAACCATGCGGTCGATTCAAAGCCGGTCACGACCTCGCCGATCGCAGGTAAATCGGGAAATGATGGCTGTCGCTGCGCTGTTGTTATGCCGTAAGCCCGCAACTTCCCGGCTCGCACCTGCGCGGAGCCAGTCACGAGACTGATGAACATCATGTCGATTTGACCGCCGAGCACGTCGGTGAGTGCCGGCGCGGTGCCCTTGTAAGGCACGTTAAGCACCTGAATGTCCGCCATAATCTTGAATTGATCGCCGGCGAGATGCAGCGACGAGCCGATGCCGCCGATCGCAATACTCAGGGTTTCCGGCTTGGCCTTAGCAAGGGCGATCAATTCCTTAAGGTCCGCCGCGGGCAATTTGGGATGACCGACTAGCAGGCTCGGCACCGTCGCAATCATGCTGATCGGCGTGAAGTCGGCAACCGGGTCGAACGGGAGCTTGGGATAGAGGGTCGCATTGATTGTATGGCTCGTAAAACTGACCAGCAACGTATATCCGTCAGGTGCCGATTTCGCGACGGCATCGGCTGCAAGATTGCCGCCGGCGCCCGGGCGATTCTCGATCAACACCGGCTTGCCAAGAGAAATTGAGAGCGGTTGCGCAATAGCGCGGGCCATGGTGTCGGTGGTGCCGCCCGCAGAGGCTCCGACGAGCAGTTTGATTGGCTTTGACGGGTAGTCTTCGGCTCGGACGGCGAAAGGCGAGGTCGTCAGCAGAAACTCCACGATTGTGAGCGCCGCGATCACGTGTCTCGGGCAGTTAAGTCTGATCATGAAGCCTCCGATCTACGCCGCCGCCAGCGAACGCAGCATTTCCGCGATGGTCGAGATTTTCGCCACCGGACGCAAGCCTTCCACAGCAGCGCGATGAATGTCGTCGGAGAACGCAGCGCATCCATCAGCAAGGACTGTGCACTCGAACTCGCGCACGTGGGCGTCGCGTACGGTCGATGCTATGCCGCCGTTGGTGACGATGCCGGAAAAATAAAGAGTTTCAACGCCGCACTTGCGAAGAACCCATTCCAGTCGCGACATGTGAAATGCCGAATAGGCGATCTTCTCGACAGCGATATCGGCCGGAGCAAGCTGATCCACGAGTTGTTGGCCCCACGCGCCAGACGCGAAATCCCCCTTCTTCAGAAAAGGCCGCAACGACTTCAGGTGCGGCGAGATAATTGGCTCGCCGTGGCGGCCCGGCGCCAACGTGAACAGCGTGGCCGCAATCAGCATGTCGTGTTCCCGTGCCGCACGGACCAGCGGTGCGAGCCTGTCCGGCAGAGCCGCTATCGCGGGGCTGCTCTGCCCGGCGCGGCCATAGGCGCCGTCGGGGTGCAGGAAATCGTTTTGCAAATCGCCCAGTATGAGAGCGCTCACCGCCGGATTCATCGGACGGGCTCCACGATCAGGTTTCCAAGCCGGTCGATCCGCGCGGCGAACCCCGGCTCGATCACCGTCGTTGCATCAGGCTGTTCGAGGATAGCTGGTCCGCTTACTGTCGCGCCAACCGGCAGTTCGAGACGCGACCACACGGCGGTGTCACGCCAACCGCCATCGAACCACACCTGCCTCGAACCGATCTCTGCCTTATCGAGCGAGGCCGCCGGGCCTGGCGCAAACACCGAAAAGTCGAATGCCGGCCGCCGGCCAATGGCTGCCACGCGCAGCGACACAATCCGCATCGCAAGTCCAGGAAGCAGGCGGCTGAACGACCCCAGATATGCGGCTTCAAAGGCCGATTGGACCAGGGCTTCGGACATACCGAAGCTGCCATCTCGCATAACGACCGGCAGTGGCACCGGTATGGTGTGGGTTTGTCCGACGTAATGCATGTCCAATTCATACTGGACGTCGATCCGCTCGACTGCGATTCCAGCGCCCGAGATGACGGAGCTGGCCTGTTCGCCAGCGGCGCGCATCCGCCGTTCAATGCCTGCGTCATCGAGGCCGTCGAGCACGACATTGAGCGTTTGCACCAAGTCGTGCCGCAGGTCGGCCAGCACGCAACCGAGCGCCGACGTGATCCCTGGGAATCGGGGCACGAGCGCGTTTTTTAGGCCGATCTGCCGGATCAGAGCGCAGACATGGAGCGCGCCGCCGCCGCCGAACGGAATCGCAACGAAGCGAGCCGGATCGTGCCCTCGCTCGATGGAAACGAGGCGGATTGCGCCGGCCATCCGCGCGTCGGCCACCTTCACGATCGCCGCGGCCGCCGCTGTGGTATCGAGTCCAAGGGGCTCGCCAATATGCTTGGCAATGGCCAGTTCCGCGGCATCGACATCGAGCGATTTCAATTCACCGCCGAGCGGGCGGGCCGGGTTGATTCGCCCGAGTACCACCTGCGCGTCGGTCAACGTGGGGTGGCTGTTGCCCTGACCGTAACAGACCGGGCCCGGCACCGAGCCCGCGCTCTCTGGCCCAACCTGAAGCAGGCCGCCGCGATCCACCGAGGCGATCGAGCCGCCGCCGGCGCCGATAGTTGTGATCTCAATCATCGGCGTACGGATGACGAGGCCGAAGTCGATCGTGGTCTGTGCGGCAACCGAAACCTTTCCGCCTGAAATCACGGAGACGTCGAACGACGTTCCTCCAAGATCGCACGTGATGAGATCGTCGAAGCCGGACGCCTTGGCGATCGCCACGCCTGCGACCACACCGGCCGCGGGGCCTGACAGCGCGGTGCGCGCGGGAAGCCTGCGCGCGATCGCGGTCGACATGATACCGCCGTTCGATTGAACGATGTGGAGTTGGCCGGGGAATCGTTGCGATGTCAGCGCCGCTTCGAGTTTGCCGAGGTAGGAGGCAACGACCGGCTGGAGATAAGCATTGATTGCAGCGGTCGATGAGCGTTCGAACTCGCGGATCTCGGATAACACTTCGTGTGACGCGGTGACGAACTCATTGGGCCACATGGCGCGCAAAGCGGCGACCGCTTGGCGCTCGTTGGCGGCGTTGGCGTAGGCATTGATAAAGATCAGTGCGACGCTGACGGCGCCCTTATCAAGTAGGTGGGCCGCGGCCGTTTGGACCTCCGCCGGATCGATCGGAACCCGGACACGGCCGTCTGCGAGGGTGCGTTCGTTCACCTCGACGCGCATGTCGCGGTCGGCAATTGGAATGAAGTCGCCCCACAGGCCCCAGGTGCGGCGGCGGTCACGTCTGCGCATTTCCAGCACGTCGCGAAAGCCGCTCGTGGTGATGACGCCTATTTTCGGACCGCGCCGTTCAAGCAGGGTGTTAGTGCCGACTGTGGTGCCGTGCACGATCGTGGCGATTTCGGCGGCCCCCCCGAGGGCGTTGAGGCCGTTCACAAAACCTTGCGCCTCGTCGCCGCGGCGCGACGGCACCTTGGCGGTCAGGAACCGGCCTGCCGATAAATCCAGCAGGAAAAGGTCGGTGAAGGTGCCGCCGACATCGACCCCCACAATGACGCCGCGCCTGCTCATGGCTTGGCTCGCGCTTTTGTGGTGGCACCGGTGTCAAGCGAGCCGTCGGAGTTGAGAGCGACCTTGTAATCGCGACGTGCGGCCTCCGGCGAGATGTATCCGAGCCGAACATCGCGGAGGACGCGATCTGGCTCGCGCATGGCCGGGTCGCCGAACCCGCCGCCACCCGGTGTCTCCAGCCGCACCTTCTGTCCACGACGAATCCTGATGTCTGTGACCTTAGACACGAGCGGCGGATTTTTCGCACCTTGATCGGTCTCGTGTGTGAACCGGTTGAGCGCTGCTGCCTTGCCACCATTGACGCCGAACGGCGGATACTTGCCGCGCTCGCCGATCAGGAATACGTCGGCGCCGTCATCGGCCAGGGCTTCGATCTCATAGATTGCACCGAGTCCGCCGCGGTTTCGGCCGGGACCGCCGGAATCCGGCCGGAGCGCCCACTGCGTGAACATCACCGGATAGAGCGACTCCAGGATTTCCACCGGTGGGATTGTTGCGGTCGAGATCGGGTTATTGCTGTGATTGAGGCCATCGCTTTCGGGATTGCCTCCGAGGCCGCCGCCGAAGAAGCAAAACATGATCCAGCGCTGTCGCTGCTCTCGCCAGCCCGCGAGCGAGAGCGCGTTGATGGTCGCGAACGGGCTGCCCTGGGCGCGCTCAGGTGCGGCTTTCGAAAAGGCGCCGAAGATGACATCGATGACGCGCAGAATAGTCTCGGTGTAGCCGGCAACCGGGCGGGGGGCCGAGACTGCGAGCAGGGTCGTGTCGGGAATGTTGAATTCGATGGGAACCAGGCAGCCTGCGTTGGCTGGAACGTCGATAAAAATATGCTTGAGAGCCACATAGCAGGACGCGATCGCGGTGGAGCGCGCGATATTGAGCGGGCCTTCGCAGGGGCGTGCGGAGCGGGAGAAGTCCAGAGTCATTCGGTCGCCGGCGATCGTAAGATCGAGTGCGATCCGGAGCGGTGCGTCGGTCACCCCGTCGTTATCGAGGAAGTCATCATAGGAATAGGTGCCGTCTGGCAACGCGGCGATGTTGGCGCGCATCAAAGCCTCGGCGCGCGATGAGAGCGCCGCGAAGGCGGCCGCGATAGTGTCGTCGCCGCTTTCATCGAGCAGTTCGTGTAGGCGGCGTTCGCCCAGGTCGAGTGCGTTGATCTGGCCGTTGAGATCGCCCCAGTTCGATTGCGGCACGCGGGAGTTCGCGGCAAGGATATCGATGATGTCCTGCTGGATTATGCGGGCGCGGATGAGCTTCACTGGCGGGATACGGACGCCCTCCTGAAAACTCTCTGTCGCCTTTGGATTGTAGTTGCCTGGGACATTGCCGCCGATGTCCAGCCAGTGACCGACCGAGGCGATCCAGGCAAACACCCGGCCGCCGCGCATCAGGGGGCGCACCAGCCGGAAATCGTTGAGGTGCGTGCCGCCCGCGTAAGGGTCGTTGAAGAGATAGGTGTCGCCGGGGGCGAGGTCGCCGTCGCGCTCGACCTTGTCGATCACGGCCTTCACAGCGAAAGCCATGGCGCCGACGAATATCGGCAAACCAGACGTGCCTTGTACGAGAGTGGCGCCGGTCGCGGCGTGGTAGATACCGTGGCAGGCGTCGTGGGCTTCGGCAATGATCGGGTTGAATGCCGAGCGGTAGAGCGTCGCATCCATCTCGTCGGCGATCTGGACGAGGCGGCCGTTGAGTACCGCAAGCGTGACCGGATCGAGAGTTGTCACCGGTTGCCACTCGGCTTTTGATCCGGCGGCCGGGCCGGGGCTTCATATTTCTGACCAAGCGCGATCATCTCCGGCGTGTCGATCAACTCGTTGAGGCCGGCGAAGTCGAGCATACGGTTGCGATATGGCTCGTTCGAGCCGTGGGCGGCGAGCGAACCGTAGAACTCGCTCGCCATGTAGCCTAGCGCGCGGACGATCGCGCCTGGGAAGATCGCTAAGGCGAAGCCGATCGCTTCCAACTCGGTTGCCGGCAATGTTGGGGTCTTGCCACCCTCGACCATATTGGCCATCAGCGGCAAGCTAGTGCCCAGCGCTGCGATCATACGCGCGAGATCGTCGCGGGTTCGCGGCGCCTCGACAAAAAGCATGTCTGCGCCAGCCTCGCGATACATCGCCGCGCGCTCAAGGGCCCGATCGAAACCTTCGACCGCCACAGCGTCCGTGCGCGCGATGACAAGCGTATCGCCCGAGCGCCGGGCGTCGAGAGCTGCGCGGATCTTGCCGCACATCTCAGCCGCCGGGATTAACAACTTGCCGTCGAGATGGCCGCAGCGCTTGGGAAAGTCTTGATCTTCCAACTGGATTGCATTGGCACCGGCCCGTTCAAACTCGCGTACGGTGCGGACAACGTTGAGCGCATTGCCATAGCCGGTGTCGGCATCGACGATCAGTTGCGAATCGACCCGGTCGCGTATCAACGCCAGCGTGTTTGTGACCTCTGTCATGCTGACCAGGCCGACGTCTGGGCGCCCGAGCTTCGTATAGGCGATTGCTGCGCCGGACACGTAGAGCGTCGAAAAACCCGACTTTGAGGCAATCAGCGCGGTGAAAGGGTCATAAACGCCGGGCGCCACCAGAATGGGCTTTCGACAAAGGCGGGAACGTAGGGTTGCGGCATCGTCCATGATTACATTCCGAGATAGGCGCGCTTGAGGTTAGGGTTGTTCCGGATTTCGGATGCGCTTCCCTCTAGCACGAACAGGCCATTGTCGAGGATATAGGCGCGTTCCGCCACCTCCAGGCTCTGCACCACGTTCTGTTCTACCAACAGGAGGGCGATACCCTCGGCGTTAATGGTTTTGATCAGCGTGAACAGTTCTTCGACCAAGAGCGGCGATAGGCCGAGCGACGGTTCGTCGAGGATCAGCAGCCTTGGCTCCGCCATTAGGCCGCGCCCGATGGCGAGCATCTGCTGCTCGCCGCCTGACAGCGTGCCGGCGCGCTGGCCTTGCCGTTCCGCCAGCCGCGGAAATATCGAGAGCACCCGATCGCGATTGCTTGCGCGCCGCGGGCGGGCGCGGCGGTAGGAGCCGAGGTCAAGATTTTCGCGAACGGAGAGATCGGGAAAGATGCGGCGGCCTTCCGGCACATGGATCAGGCCCCGCTCGACGATAGCCGATGGCCGTTCGCGTCCGATGGCGATTCCGTCGAAGCGGATGGAGCCATGTGAGGCGCGCATCACCCCTGAAATTGTCCGGTTGAGCGTCGACTTGCCCGTGCCGTTCGATCCCAGCACCGCGACAATCTCACCTGGGCCGACGGCGAGATCGACTCCGCGCAGGACTTCGGTAGATCCGTAACCGCAATGGAGTCCGCCGATGGCAAGGAGGCTGTCAGCCATGATCGGCCCCCGCCGCCATCATTCGGGTGGCTGCCCCTTTGCCGAGGTAGGCCTCAATGACGCGCGGATTGACGGCAATCTCCTGCGGCGCGCCCTCAGCGAGGACGCGTCCTTCGGACAGTACGAACACGTTTTCGGCAAGTTTCATCACCGCTTGCATGATGTGCTCGATCATAACCATGGTGACGCCGCCACCGGCGATGGCGCGGATGACCGGTACGATGTCGCGGATTTCGGACGGATTGAGCCCGGCCAACACTTCGTCCAGCAAAAGGAGCCGCG
Organism: Alphaproteobacteria bacterium; assembly: GCA_026400395.1. Classification (GTDB taxonomy): domain Bacteria; phylum Pseudomonadota; class Alphaproteobacteria; order Rhizobiales; family Xanthobacteraceae; genus Z2-YC6860. Next base: position 25,345 of record JAPLPD010000110.1, read on the forward strand.
GTTGGATCGCAAGCGCGCGAGCAAGCTCCAGGCGCTTGCGGCCGGCCACGGTGAGACTATGCGCCGGGCGGTCCAGCCGGTCGCCCAGACCGACCGCGCGCCCGACATCGCCCGCGGCGGCGAGCGCGTCGGTCCGACTGCGCCGCGACAGATGCGCGCCGACGGCAATGTTCTCCCGGACCGTCAGGCCGACGAATGGCTGCACGATCTGAAAGGTTCGGGCGACGCCGAGCCGGGCGAGCTTGTGCGGTGGCTGCCCGGTGATGTCCTCGCCGGCATAGACGATACGGCCTTGGCTCGGCTGCTGGAATCCGGTGATGATCGAGAACAGCGTGGTCTTGCCGGCGCCATTCGGTCCGATCAAAGCGGTTATTCGGCCTGGTCGTGCTATGAACGAAGCTTGGTCCACGGCTAGCAGGCCGCCGAAACGCTTGGAGACGTTCTCGACACGGAGCAGGGGGTCAACCATCGCCGCGCTCCTGGGCTTTTCTCAAGAGCCGGCGCAGATCGACAAATATGCCGGCCATGCCGCGCGGTGCAAAGGCAACGACGGCGACCAGAACGCCGCCGTAGATGACGAGATCGAGTCCCGGCGCGCCGCCGGTGACGAGCTTGGCGAGTTCGCCGAGCGTCTTGACCAGAAGCGCGCCGAGGAGCGGACCGAACACGGTGCCGATGCCGCCGATGATGGGCGCGAGCAGCGCCTCGATCGAAATCCAGGGCCCGTAAGCGATGTTCGCGTCGATGAACAAGAAATACTGAGTGTAGAAGCAGCCGCCCGCCGCCGTCATCGCCGCGGACACCGTCATGGCGCCGAGCTTGATCATGGTTGCATCGACGCCGAGTGCCCGCGCGGCGTCCTCGTTTTCCCGCACGGCGACAAGATAAGCGCCGAAACGGCTGTGCTCGATCATGCGGGTGAGCACGAGCGAAACACCAACCAGCGCGAGAATGATCCAGTAGAACGGCGCCCGGCTCTGGAACTGGAAGGCTTCAGGCCGCAGATCGAGTATGACCAAGGTGCCCACGCCCGCCCCGGTGATCGGCGTAACACTGGCAACGATGCGCAGCACCTCGGCGAAGGCCAGCGTGATGAGCGCAAAATACGAGCCCTTGAGGCCGGAACGGAAGCTCAACAGTCCGGTGATGGCGCCGAACAGCGCGCCGGCGGCAACACCGATGACAAAGCCAAGCCACGCGTTGACGCCGTAACGCATCTGCAGGATCGCCGTCACATAGGCGCCGGTGCCGAAGAATGCCGCGTGCCCGAACGAATACTGGCCGCCGAAACCGCCGAGCAGGTTCCAGCCCTGGCCAACGAGCGCGATCAGCAGTGCCATCACCATGAAATTAAGCGTCACGTTCGATGACGTGATCAGCGGCACAGCCGCCAGCAGCCCGACGACCGCCAGGATCGGCATAAGGCCCTTCACGTTCGCTCCCCGAACAGTCCGCTCGGCCGAAACAGCAGGACCAGGATGAACATTACGAAAATACCAATCTGTCCTAGCGATTCACCGAGGTACAGCCCGGACAGGCTCTCAACCACGCCAACGAACAGGCCGCCGGCAAGCGCGCCGGACACCGAGCCCATGCCGCCGAGCACGACGATGGTGAAGGCGATCAGCACGAAGGCGTTGCCGGCGGTCGGATTGACGTAATAGGTCGGCAGCAGCAGGCATGCGGCGATTGCAAGACACGCGGTGCCAAGGCCGAACGTGACGGCATAGATGTGCGCCACGTCGATGCCGCAAAGCTCCGCGCCAAACTTCTCTTTGGCGACGGCGCGGATCGCCTTGCCGGTGTCGGTGAAGCGCATGATCAGCCACAGCGCCAGCGCGACTGCGATAACGACGGCGAAGGCGATGACTCGGGGGACTGCGAGAAACGCCGTGCCAATCTCGATGGTGTCGAAGGCGTAGGGCAGGTTGATGGTGCGGGTGTCGGCGCGAAAGACGTAGAGCAATGCGTTTTCGGTGACGACAGCAAGGCCCAGCGTCACCAGCAGGATATTGCGGTCCTCGCCATGGGCGGCCGGACCGATCACAAAGCGTTGCAATCCGTAACCAAGCAGGAAGAACAGCGGCGTCAGTCCCACGGCGGCGAGGTAAGGATCGATGCCGAGCCATTGATGGGCGAAGAAAGCCGCGAACATGGCCGCAGTCAGCAACGCGCCGTGCGCGAAGTTGATGATGTGCAGGACGCCGTAGATCAGTGTCAGGCCGAGTGCGATCAGCGCATAGACGGCGCCGGTCATAAGGCCGTTGAGTATCGCCGGAACGAGGATGACTGGTGACCACATCGCGGTTCGCGGGCGAGGGCGGCGCCGCTCGGCGCCGGCTCTCGCTCCGCGCCGTCAGACCGGCGGCATCGGGAACACCGGCTTCGCCGATGCGAAAGCCGCCGGGAAGATCACCTGTATATCGTTGCCGATCACTTGTGTATTCGCGGGCGCTGCGCCCTGGTTCTGTCCGTTGACGAATTTGGTGGGGCCGTAAGGCATAACATGGCCGGCAAAGGTCGAGCTTTCGAGCGCAGCGATGATTTTCGCGCGGTCCGCGCTGGCGGCGCGTTCGATCGCGTCGGCAAGCAGCAGCACGCATGAATAATTCATGTACACCTCGTAGGTGTAGAACTCCCCCTTCGCCTCGATCTGCTTTTTCAGCGCCAGCGCCTTCGGGTTCTTGGGATCGAACCAGTGATTGCAGTCCATGATGAATTGCGCGGCCTCGGGGAATTCCTTGACGAATTTGTAGGAGGAGGCAGCGCCGCCGAGCACCGAATAGATGCCCTTCGGCCGCACCTTTTGCTGCTGCATCGTGCGCGCGAGCAGGACGTATTCATTGTAGTAGTTGGCCGGAATGACCAGATCGGGGTTCTGGGCCTTGATCTTGAGTACGACATTGTTGAAGTCGCGGGTCGGTGTCGGGTGCGGGATGGTTTCAAGCACCTGGAATCCACGCTCAGGGAGTTGCGTGTTCAGAAGCTTGGCAAGCCCTGACCCGAACGCCGAGTCCTCGTGTACGATCATCAACGTCTTGGCGGCCTTGCTGGCCTGCTCATTGATGGTCACGAGGCTGTCGATTGCGGTCTTGGCGATCACGCCGAAGCCCGGCCCGAACCGGAATGTGTTCTTCAGACCGCGGCTGACGATGCTGTCGACCACGCCGACATCGACGATGTAGGGCAGATCATAGCGCGCGGCGGTCTGGCTGGCCGCGAGGCAGATGCCGCTGGCATAGCCGCCGACGATCGCCGCGACGCCGGCCCCGTTCATCTTCTCGACTTCGGCGTTGCCGCCGTCCGGCGTCGATTGGGCGTCACCGAGCACCGCTTCGATCTTCGCGCCGCTCATCGATTTGATGCCGCCGGCCGCGTTGATCTCATCAATGGCCAGTTGCGCGCCCATCCGGCCCTGCTGACCGGAATAGGACAGAGCGCCCGAAACCGGATGCAGTACGCCGACCTTGATGGCCGGGCCTTGAGCCCGCAGCACGGCCGGCGCGTGCAGCACACCGGCTGCGGCGGCGGCCCCGAGCGCGGTGGACTGCAAGAACCTGCGGCGGCTGACGGCTGACGGTCGACGAGACATGTTGGCTTCTCCCGCTTGCGGTTCCATATACTAACATTGGTCCGACGAACTCTTCTATATTACCCTTTAATCCAGCCATCACACGGCACAATTTCCAGCATGAACGAACCACATACCCTAATCGACAAGCTATGGGGGGCCCATGAGATTGTCCGCCGCGAGGATGGCCAGTCGTTGCTTTGGGTCGATCGCCATTACGTTCACGAGGGCTCCTTTCACGCCTTCGGGAAGCTGGCTGAACGGGGCGTGCCGGTGGCCGAACCGGGGCTGACCTTCGGCGTGGCCGATCACTACGTCCCGACGCGCGGTTCGCGCCGCAACATCGCCAATCCCGAACTTGCGCGCATGGTGGGTCAGGTCGAGGAGAACACCGCCAGGCACGGGGTCAAGCTGTTCGGCCTCGACGATCCCCGCCAGGGTATCGTGCACGTGGTGGGCCCCGAGCAGGGCCTGACGCTGCCGGGTCTGTTGATTGTTTGCGGCGACAGTCACACATCGACGCATGGCGCGCTCGGTGCCTATGCGTTCGGCATCGGTGCTTCGGAAGTGGCCCATGTGCTGATGACGCAGACAATCTGGCAGAAGAAGCCGCCGCGCATGCGGATCACGGTCAATGGTCGTGCCGCCCCCGGCGTTGCCGCAAAGGACATCGCACTCGCCATCATCGCGCATATCGGCGCCGATGGTGCGACCCGCCACGCCATCGAATTCGCCGGGCCTGCGATCCAAGCGCTGTCGGTCGAAGGCCGTCTAACGCTCTGCAATATGTCGATCGAGGCTGGCGCCCGTTGCGGGATGGTTGCCCCGGACGATGCGACCTTCGCATTTTTGAAGGGCCGTCCCTATGCGCCGCGGGGCGCCGCGTTCGACGAAGCGGTCGAGGTATGGTCGGCGCTGTCGACCGATGACGGTGCGGCGTTCGATCAGGAGGTCACCCTTGACGCGAATTCCATCGCGCCAATCGTGACCTGGGGCACCAGCCCGGAGGATGCGCTACCGATCGACGCCAGCGTCCCCGACCCGGCGCGCGAGCCGGACGCGACCCGCGCCAGCTATCTGCGCGGCGCGCTCGATTACATGGGTATCGCGCCCGGCCAACGGTTGACCGACATAGCGGTCGACCGGGTGTTCATCGGCTCCTGCACTAATTCCCGTATTGAGGATTTACGCGCAGCGGCTGCGGTGCTTTCGGGGCGCACCAGCAAGGTGCCTGGGTTGGTGTCGGCCGGATCGTCGCTGATTAAGGCTCAGGCGGAGCAGGAGGGGCTCGACCGCGTGTTTCTCGATGCCGGTCTCGAATGGGGCGAGTCCGGCTGCTCGATGTGCGTCGGGATCAACGGTGATCTGGTTGCCGCGGGCGAACGATGCGCCTCGACCACCAACCGCAATTTTCGCGGCCGGCAGGGCACGGGCGCGCGCACGCATCTCATGTCGCCGGCGATGGTGGCGGCCGCGGCGGTGGCCGGGCATCTGGCCGACGTGCGGCCGATGCTCGGCGGGCGAAAGGTCTGAGCCATGGACAAGTTCACCAAGTTGACCGGCGCGGCGTGCCCGATCAATCAGGCCAATCTCAACACCGACCAGATTCTCCCGGCCCGATATCTCAAATGGACGCGCGCGATGGGGATCGGCAATGTGCTGTTCCAGGACCTCCGCTTCGACGCCGAAGGGCGCGAGCGGCCTGATTTTCCGATCAACCGGCCGGCATGGCGTTGCGCCACGATTGTCGTCAGCGCGCGCAACTTCGGTTGCGGATCGTCCCGCGAGGCTGCGGTGTATGCGCTCTACGATTATGGGATACGCTGCGTGATTGCCCCGTCCTACGGCGATATCTTTTCCGGCAACGCCATCCAGAACGGTTTGCTGACCGCGATCGTATCCGACGAAGAAGCTGCCGAGATCATGGCCAAGCTGGAACAAGCGCCGGAGTTTCCGCTCACGGTGGACTTGGAGGAGCAGACCATCCTGTGCGGCAACCGCACCTACATTTTTACGATCGATCCGGTGCGGCGCATGCGGCTGCTCAACGGGTGGGATGACATTGCGCTGACCGAAAGCTATCGCGAGCGCATCGCGGAATTCAAGGCGGGCGACCGCAAGGCGCGGCCTTGGGCTATTGCGAACGCAGAGCCATGACAAGGCAGCCCACCGTTGTCATCGCGGGCGCGGGCCCCATCGGACTGACCGCGGCTCTGCTGCTCGGCAGCAAGGACATCCGCGTCACCGTCCTGGAAACCGATGACAAGATTTCCGATGCCTTGCGCGCCTCGACCTGGCATCCGCCGACGCTGGATATGCTGGCGCCCTATGGCATCACCGATCGCATGCTGGCGGCGGGGCTGCTTTGTCCGAGCTGGCAGATACGAATGCATCCGTCCGGCGACCGCGCCGTGTTCGACCTGTCGATCCTCGAGGGCGAAACCGATCATCCCTATCGGTTGCAATACGAGCAGTCGAAGTACGGCCATCTGGTGCTCGATGCGGTTGGCGCGTTGCCGAGCGTCACGATTCATTTCTCGACCGAAGTAACCGGATTACAGCAGAATGCCGATGCGGTGACCGTGCAGGCCCTGTCGCAGGGCGAAGCGCGAGAGTTCACCGCCGACTACGTCATTGGCGCCGATGGTGCGCGCAGCGCAGTGCGTAAGGCTATCGGCGTGGGGCTTTCCGGCGACATTTATCCGGAGACGACGATCCTGGCGACGACGCTGTTTCCGTTCCACGATTGGCTGGAAGGGCTGTCCAACGTCTCCTATTGCTGGAAGCCGAGCGGCACATTCAGCCTGCTGCGGCTGCCGGGCGTATGGCGCGCCAGTCTTTATGCCCGGGAAGGCCAGAGCATCGAGCAGGCGCTGACCGATGAGGGTTTGCAGGACCTGTTGCACGATATCGTTCCGGAAGCCGGGCCGATCGAAGTGCTGGAGAGCCGTCCTTACCGCATCCACAAACGGCTCGCCTCAGCGTATCGCAAGGGCCGCGTGTTCCTGGCTGGAGATGCGGCGCATCTCAACAGTCCGTCCGGCGGCATGGGGATGAACGGCGGTCTGCACGACGCCTTCAACCTCACCGAAAAATTGGTCTCGGTTTTGCATGGCGGAGCGGACGAACGCTTGCTCGATCGGTACGAGCGGCAGCGCCGCCCGATTGCCGAGGAAGAGATCATCGCGCAGGCGCACCGCAACCGGACCCGCATGCAGGAACGGGACCCGGAGCGGCGTCTCGGGATGCTGAAGGACCTGCAGCAGACCATCGGCGATCCGATGAAGCTGAAGGCGTATCTGATGAAATCCTCGATGATCGACGGGCTGCGCCGCGCCGCGGCAACGGAATAAGGGCGAAGCGATGACGAGCATGAATCTCGGATGGCAATGCGCGCGGCGATCGCTGGCGGCGCTGGCAATGTTCGCCGTCACGGCGGGGAACACCGCTCATGCGCAGTCGGATTATCCGTCTCGGGCGATCACGCTGCTGGTGCCGTTCGCGGCGGGCGGCAGTTCGGATGTGGTGATGCGGCTCGTGAGCGCGAAGGTCGGCGAAAGCATGAAGCAGACCATCATCATCGAAAATCGGCCCGGCGGCGGCGGCAATGTCGCGGCGCTGGCGCTCAAGAACGCGCCGCCCGACGGCTACACGCTGATGATGGGACACACCGGAACCCACGGCATCAACTCCACGCTTTATCCCGACCTGAAGTTCGATCCGATCAAGGATTTCCAGCCGGTTACGGCGCTGATCTCCTTCAACAACATCCTGCTGGTGCCCGAAGCGAGCCCGGCTAAAACGGTGGCCGAGCTGGTCGCGTTCGCCAAGAACAGGCCGGACGGTTTGACCTATGGCTCGCAGGGCGTGGGCACCGGGGGGCACCTGCTGGGCGTCATCCTGGCCAAGCAGACCGGCATCAAGCTCGTTCATGTGCCGTACCGCGGCGTGGCGCCGGCTGTGACCGACATGGTGGCAGGCCGCGTCGATATGATGTTCTCGTCCTATCTCACAGCCTCGCCGCATATTAAAAGCGGCAAGCTCCGCATGCTGGCGCTCGCTGGAGCTCAGCGGCATCCGCTCATTCCGGAGGTGCCGACGATGGCGGAGGCAGGCTTTGCTGGCGTCGAAATGGAGCAGTGGTTCGGCCTATTCGCGCCGGCCGGAACCCCGGACCCGATCGTGCGGCGGCTCAACGGCGAGTTCGTCGGGGCGTTGCAAAGCGACGACGTGAAAAAGTCGCTGCTGCCGCAAGGCTCGATCATCATTCCTGGTGCGCCGGAAGACCTGGCTGCCCGGATTGCGCGCGACGTCGTCGCGCTTGGCAAGGTCGTCAAAGATTCCGGCGCCACACCCACGGAGTAACATGTCGCTCGAATATGCATCGCGCGGACTCGTCGGAATGCTGACGCCGCAAGCCAATACGACGGTGGAGCCGGAGTTCAATCTGCTCTGGCCTCCGGGCGTGGCGATGATCAACGCGCGGTTGATGAGCGACAAGGAGAGCATGTCGGCTCGTTTGGTCGACTACTTCGCCAACTACGGATCATCGCTGCGGCAATTTGCCAATGCGCCGATCGGCGTTGCCGCCGCGGCTTGCACTGGTGCATCCTATCTCGCCGGGCGCGAGCGCGAGGCCGTCGTGTCGAAGGCGATCGCGGAGCAGAGTGGCTTTCCGTTCATCACGGCGGCGCTTGCCGTGGTCGATGCGCTGACGGTTATGAAGGCGCGCCGTATCGGTCTGGTGTCGCCCTATCCGGACGACCTCAATCGCGCGAGCGTGGCCTATTGGACAAGCCACGGTTTTGGCGTGGCCGAAGTTGCCAGTGTGTTCAACAGCGGTAGCGCATTTCATCCCATTTACAGCCTTGGCGGATCGAATGCGGCGGAGGCACTTGCCGCGCTGGAAGACAAGCGGCTCGACGCCATTGTCATGCTCGGCACCGGCATGCCAACGCTGGCGCCGATCGCGCAGTCGATCGGGTGGCGCGGCGCCCCCGTGATGTCGTGCAATCTATGTTTGGCTTGGCGCGTGGTTGAGACGGTCGAGCAGCAAGAGCCAAGCATTGCCGCTCTTGAGCCGTGGTTGAGAGGCGAAGGCTGGGTGGACCGACTCGTCGCTCACAAAAAATCAAGGCGATCCTGAAGGACGAACATGGGGTCACCGAGTGTCATGTAACGATCGACATCGTCTTTGCTGCTGACGATGCCGACTGGCCGGTCGATCTTGCAGGCGGAGTTCCGGGGGCCGAGATCGGAACGGCTTCGGTTCGTATAAGTGCTGGGCGGTGAGCGGTTTGTCTTGGAGTGAAAACGTCAGACCAGCCGTTTTCGTACACTGGCGCTGAAAAGATCGATCAACACGACTGTGAGCACAACGATAACAATTTGCGCCGCGGTCTCGGCATAGTGAAACGACCTGATGCTTTCATAGAGGGTTTGACCAATTCCACCGGCCCCGACGATGCCGAGCGTGGTGGCGGAGCGCACATTGGTCTCAAGTCGATAAAGAATGAAGGAACTCCATAGTGGAATGACCTGCGGAATGACGCCGTAGATGATTTCCGGAATTCGGCGTGCGCCCGTTGCGCGGATGCCCTCGACCGGACGGGGATCAATCGCTTCGACGGCTTCTGAGTAGAGCTTAGAAAATACGCCCATGTTGTGCACAAAAAGCGCCATCACGCCCGCGAACGGCCCAAGGCCGACCGCCACGACGAATAGCAGCGCGAACATAATCTCGTTGATGGCGCGGCAGGCGTCCATGAGGCGCCGCACCGGTTGGACCACCCATTGGGGCGCAATATTGGAGGATGAAAGGATTGCGAACGGCGCGCCGGCCACGGCGGCGAGCGCTGTGCCCCACAGCGCGATCTGCACGGTGACGATCATATCTGCGAGATAGGCACGCCATTCGTGGAAATCTGGCCGCAGGAATCCGCGGCCGAACTCCGCCATATTTCGCCAGTCGGTGAACAGAGCGGTGACACGATCCATCTCCGCCGGGGCCCAGCTCCAGATCAATAGCGCGATCAGGATCAACCAGAGCGCCCAGTTTCGGGCGCGGTGCGCCATCGGCACTTGCGGTATCGCCGGCTCGGATCCGCCCCAGGCATCTTCCAGAGGGGGCTGCGCATACCTGCCCCGGGATAGAACGTTGATCTTGGTCATGGCGCCAGTCGGTGCTGCCAGCCGGCGTGCCGTGTCAGGCACGGCACGCCGGCTGTTGCTCGATCAGTTCGTGCCGGCAAAGCCCGCCGCGAACTCGGCGATCATCTTCCTGACGGCCTCCTTGTCGCCAGCCTTGTCGGCCGCGACAAAAGCATCGACGCGCTTGCCAAAGGCATCACTGTCTGCAAGCTTCTCCGCGGCCTCGATCTTGGCGATCTCAGCCTTGATCTTGCTCACGCTTGACGCTTTCTCATCCGCCGATAACTTGTCGTCGCCCTGAGCCTTCATCAGGTCCTTGTTGGCTTCGAGCTTGCGAATGGCGATGAGTTGCCGGTCCGACGACGGCCGAAACGGCGACCAGATCAGATTGGCCAGAACCTCGCCCTCCGCCTTTGTCTGTTCCTCGGAGCCGAAACGGCCGTAGCTGAGCAAGAATGAATACAACTTGGTCTTGATCGCGGGATCCAGGTCCTTGCGCCACACTAAGGGGTCCAGCGGTATGATCGGAGAGGTCCAGATCACCTTGATCTGCTTGCGAGCGTCCGGCGCGCTGTGCTCAAGGCGCTGAAGGTCTTCGCTGTTGTTGGTCGCGGCCTCTACCTGCTTGTTAGCCACAGCCATTGCGTTGGCCTGATGGCTGGCATTTCGCACAGTCTTGAAGCAGCTTTTTGGGTCGATGTCCTTGGCGGCAAAGATGTAGGACGTGGGCACCAGGAATCCCGAAGTGGAGTTTGGGTCGCCAATGCCGAAGTTGAGCGACTTGTCGCACTTAAGGATGTCCTCGACCTTGGTGTAGGGGCTGTCGGCGCGCACGACGATGTGAGAGTAGTAGCCATCGCTACCATTTTTCGCGATCACCTGCGCGAAGACCTCGCCGTTCGAGCGATCGACGGCCTCGATTGCGGACTTGTTACCGAACCAGGCGACATGCACCTTGTTAAAGCGCATCGCCTCGATCACCGCGGCATAGTCGGTCGCATAGAACGCTTTTATCTTCAACCCAGTGACCTTCGACATCGATTCGATGAAGGGCTCCCAGTTCTTCTTCTGGTTGGCCGAAGCTTCGGTCGAGATTACGCCGAAATTGATTTCCGCGGGTGTCTCAGCTTGCGCAAGCGTGCTGCTGGCCAGCGCGATGGCCGCGAATGCGGCGTTCCGGAAGTACGATATCATTCTGGTTGGTCCTTGTTGCCGTGTAAGCGGAGGCGGCGCCGTGTCGCTCCCTGCGACGCGGTACCAAGCGATTATGCGTGAGCGCTTGTTCGGTGTTCGGTCGGCATACGGTGCGATGGATCGAAAGAGATGGCCCCATTAATCGCGGCGGTGGGGGCCTCGGCAGCGGCTACAGCGGTTATGGGTTTCGAATCGATCGCGGCGAACAGGTCGTCGGTTTCCGAACCGTAGATCGATCCCAGGAATTCCCGTGTGAGCGCGGACGACGGCCCATCATAGACCACCTCACCAGCCTTTAGTGCGACTGTGCGTGGACAGTAGCGCAGCGCATACTCGACCTGATGCAGCGAGACAAGAACCGTGATGCCGTCGCGACGGTTGAGGTCCGAGAGAATGTCCATAACGTTGCGCGCCGAGTGGGGATCGAGCGATGCAATCGGCTCGTCGGCGACTATGAATTCGGCACCCTGCATCAGCGCGCGCGCGATTGCCGCCCGTTGCTGTTGGCCGCCGGAAAGATCGCAACCACGCTTGAGCGCATGCTCAGCAATGCCGACCCGGGTCATAGCTCGCATGGCGCAGCGTTTCGCTTCCGTTGAGAACTGTCCGAGGCTTGCCCGCAAAAATGGCATGCGGCCGAGCCGCCCAAGGCAGACATTGGTCAGCACCGACAGCCGCGGAACCAGATTGAACTGCTGGAATATGACGCCGGTGCGCGCGCGTAATGCATTCGCCGCGCCGGCAATCCGCCCGCGCTGTTGCATTGGTTGCGAAAATAGCAGGATTTCCCCCGCCTGGCCGGAGCCATTGGTGACGCGGTCGATCGGCGTGAGCCCGGCGATGGAGCGGATGAGCGTCGACTTCCCGGAACCCGATGCGCCGATCAGGGCGACCATCTCGCCGCGACCAAGCTCGAGGCTTACCTCCCGGAGCACCCTTACGCCGGCGAAGGTCTTGGAAACCTTGCGCGCTTGAACGACGGGTTCGGTCCGCACGGTGCAACTCCGGTTGCATGCCAGAATGGCACTAGTGCCGGACTAACAGCGACGCATGACAGTCGAATGAAGTGCCGGATGGGGCCGTTGCGGATAGTGTAGACAATACCGGACTTTTCAAACCTTCTGCGCGTAACTTCTGCAACTGCTGACTCCGTCATCGTTCCGTTGCATAGCCGTCACAAAACAAACAGTGAGCGGTCAGTGACCGAGCCGGCTGGGCTCGGTCAGGTACACGATGCGCCCCTTTGAGATGGAGGCGACGACGCGGAGTGGTTGCGGCGGATCGTTCGCAACGAGAATGATGTCGGCTCGTTTGCCGTTCGCGATCTCACCGCGGTCGTTGAGGCCGACCGCACGCGCTGGCGCGCTGGAGACGAGGCGCCATGCCGCTTCAAGAGGTGCCACGCGGGTTTCGACCAGCCGGAATGCCGCGATCAGAGGTGCCGGATAGTAGTAGTCCGACGCGAGCACGGAGCAGAGTCCGAGCGAAACCATTTCGCTCGCGTTGACCCAGCCCATGTGGCTCTTGCCGCGCATGACATTCGGCGCGCCGAATACGATCTGGTCACCCGCGTTGGAGGCATCCCGCGCCGTTTCGATGTTGACCGGGAATTCACTGACCCGGCAGCCCAGCGTGCGGAACCATCGCCGTTGCTCGGGGCTCGCGTCATCATGCGACAACAAAGCAACGCCGTTGGCCTGAGCTCTGCCGGCGATCCGCGTAATCGATTCGGGCACGGCGTCGCGCATGCCGTGCAAACGCTGCACCAGAGCCAGGAAATCCTCGCGTGGGATACCGGCGCGCTCGACCATCTGGTTGAGCTTGTCCGGACGCTTCATGTGACTGTCCGAGGCTGGCAGGTGATCGTTGAAGGCGACCGCGCCGACGCGGCGCGCGTCAACCCATTCGCAGACCTCACTTTCGGCGGCGAAGTTGAATGTCTCGTGGCGAAGGTGATAGTGGGTGTCGGCCGCAAGCTGCTGTTTGAGCCGCTCAATGCCATCCAGGATCGCGCGCGCGTTTTCGGATCCGCGCAGACCAGGCTCCCAGGACCATGTCACGCCATGAAAGACCGTGGTGATTCCGTTGGCGATAGCCTGACGGTCACTGTCAGACAGCGCGACCTCCAGAGCCACGTGAACACCCGGCCTTGGCATTATCTGACGCTCGAAGGCATCTCCGTGAATATCGACAATGCCCGGCAGGAGATACAAGCCGCGGGCGTCTACGATACGGGCCGAGTTGCGATCCGTGCCGATTTCGGAAATCACGCCTTCCGCAGCGCTCACGCGAACCGACGTGCCGACCAACCCCCGGTCGAGCAACACCTGCGCCCCGACGATCCGAAGGTCCATGGGCTGGCTCATGCGACCGCGGTGGCGGCGCGGGAGCAGTCGCTCGCCTGCTCGTAACGGTCGAGAAACGCTTCGGCGGATAGATTGCGAAAATCCGCGAGCGTCTGGCGCAGTCGCTCATGCGGCCAGTCCCACCAGGCCAGGGCCTGCATGCGGACGGCGACATCTGCCGGAAATCGGCTTCGAATCGGACGTGCAGGATTTCCGCCGACTATGGAGTAGGGCGCGACATCCTTGGTGACGATAGCGCCGGCCGCAATCACCGCGCCGTCACCGATGCTGCGCCCCGGCAGCACAATGGCGCCGTGCCCAATCCACACATCGTGGCCGATTGCGACGTGTTGACCGCGCCGCCAGTCGAAGAATTCGGTTTCGTCCCGTTCGCCAGCGAAGTACGCGCTCGCGCGATAAGTAAAATGCGACTGACTCGCCCGCTGCATCGGATGATTGCCCGGATTGATCCTGGTCATAGCGGCAATGGAACAGAATTTTCCGATGGCCGCGTATGCGATGTCGCTGTCGTTGACGACATAGGAGTAGTCCGACATGGACACACCGAGCAGCTTGGTCCGGGCGCCGACCTCAGTGTAGCGCCCGAAAGCGCACTGTTTGACCTCCGCAGTCGGGTCGATCAACGGCTCATGGGACAGTGCTTCGGGCGACATGCAGTCATTGCTGCTTCTTGACAATGACATCCGGATGACAATACCGGGCGCTTGTCCGCGATTCAGCGGACAACAATCAACTGTCGATGACCAACTCCAGTCGGTCGGCCGCGAAGCGCGCCTGTGTCGCCAGGACCGGCGTATCGGCTTCGTCGATATCTACGCTATTCACGACAAGCAATGGCCGCCCCACGGCGATGCGAAGTAATCCGGCGTCACCGGCCTCGGCAGTCTCCGCGGTGACATGGGTGCTCTTTCGCGTGTAATTGCGGACGCCGAATCGAGCCAGTGTTCGGGTGATCGAACGATCAGCGGCATAGAACGCCGCGGCATTGGGGAATCGGTGTGCATCAAGCCACGTTGTCGCGGCGCACAGTGGAATACGGTCGGCGTGGCGCAACAGTTCGAGCCGCAGGAGCTTTGATCCCAGCTTGATTTTCAGCCGCTTGGCCATCGTCGCATCGGCTGCTTCCACCGAGCTTGCGGTCAACCGGGCGCCGACAGCGTGACCGGCGCCGCCGATAATCTCCGAGAATCGCGTTCGCTGCTTGATTGGATAGGGAATCCGGCGCTGCTCGATAAAGGTGCCGCTGCCGCGCTCGGCCCGGACCATGCCGCGCTCCGCCAGTGCGGCGATCGCGCGCCGCACTGTGTGCCGGTTCACTCCAAACCGCTCCGCGATCTCGATCTCGCCTGGAAGCCGCGTGCCGGGCTGGAATGTCCCACGCGCAATGGATTGCTCGATTTCGTCAGCGATCTGGCGCCACAGCGACACACCGGCCGAGATCTCGCGTTTGGGATCGGTGAACTCGACTTTCCGAACGGTATGCCGAGTTATTGCTGTCACGAAAGCTTTATTGATCGTCGTTAGGAGGGTTGTCTAGTAACATAGACAACTTGTTAATGGCAAATTCCGCAACCGACATTTCCGCGAATGAAATGCAAACGCGTGAGCGCCGTCGCGAGGCGATGGCCGTTCTCACCCGCAGCACCGCTTGCGAGATTGCTCACTATTTCGCACGGATCGAAGCAGTGCCTGAGCATACCGAGCTTCGCCCGCCGCAAAGTGGGATTGTGATGGTTCGTGGGCGCATCGGGGGCGATGGGGCGCCGTTCAACTTCGGCGAGGCGACGGTTTCGCGCGCTGCCGTTCGGCTTGCGAGCGGAGAAACCGGGTTTGGCTATGTGCTCGGCCGCGATCAGGAAAAGGCTCGTCTCGTCGCTCTGTGCGACGCTTTGCTGCAAAGCGACATTCATCGCGACAGCGTCGATCGCGAGATGTTGACGCCAATCCGCGCCGCGCAAAATGCGGCGGACGAACTCACGGCACGGAAGACCGCCGCTACGAAGGTTGAGTTCTTCACGCTGGTGCGGGGCGAGGGCTGACATGCTTACCGCAGGCTTCGGCAATCCTGTCTTATCGGCGCAGTCGACCTTCCGCGCGATCCTTGATGCCATGGCGCGGCCCGGCAGCGTGCAGCCAATCGGCGAGGCTGTAGAAGCGCCTGGGCCTATGTCCGCCGGAGCTGCGGCACTTGCCTTGACGCTTTGCGATCATGACGCGCCGGTGTGGCTCGACGACGGTCTGCGCCAACACGAGGCGGTCAGTGAATGGTTACGCTTTCACTGCGGTTGCCCCATCGCGTCGAGCAAGGCCGAAGCAGCTTTTGCATTTATCAGCGATCCTGACGCGCTTCCGTCATTCGACGAGTTCAACCTCGGGACGGTGGATTATCCTGACCGCTCCACAACCGTCGTTATGCAAGTCGCATCATTCGACGTTGGCCCGACCTTGGCACTTGCTGGCCCTGGCATCAAAGCGCGAACCGCGTTTCGGGCTTCGCCGCTGCCGGCGGACATGCCTGAACGGTTGGCTGTCAATCGTCGGCTGTTTCCACGCGGCGTCGATCTGATTTTGGTGACGGCCAATACCGTCGCAGCTTTGCCACGCTCGATCCGTCTCATGGAGCGCATGGAATGTACGTAGCGGCAAAAGGCGGCGAGCGCGCGATCGAGAATGCGCACCGGTTGCTGGCGCACGAGCGGCGCGGCGACACATCGGTTCCGGAGTTGTCGCTTGCGCAGATAGAAGGTCAAATGGCTTTCGCCGTTGATCGGGTGATGAACGAAGGGTCGCTCTACGACCGAGAATTGGCCGCTTTGGCAATTAAACAGGCGCGTGGGGATTTGATCGAAGCTATCTTTCTTCTGCGTGCCTTTCGCGCGACGCTGCCGCGTATTGGCGTAAGCGAGCCAATCGAGTCCTCCGCGATGACCGTGCGGCGGAGGATTTCCGCTGCGTTCAAAGATTTGCCAGGCGGGCAAGTTCTCGGCCCCACTTTCGATTACACGCATCGGCTGCTGGAGCCGCAGTCGCTGGATGTCGTTGTCGAGCCGGCGCTGGCTGATGCCGATGTCGCGTCATCGCCCCGCGTCACCGATCTGCTTGCAGCCGACGATCTGGTCGAGCCTTCGCCGCGGCCGGAAGGCAACGTGCCGGTCGGTGATCTGACCCAAGACCCGCTCGAATTCCCGGCTGGTCGCGATCTTCGCCTGCAGAACCTCGCACGCGGCGACGAAGGGTTCTTGCTGGCGCTCGGCTATTCCACGCAACGAGGTTATGGCCGCAACCATCCCTTCGCAGGAGAAATCAGGCTGGGCGAGGTCGAGGTCGAATTCTCCCCGCCAGAACTCGGCTTTGCGGTGCCGCTTGGCCGGATCACCGTGACCGAATGTCAGATGATCAATCAGTTTCGTGGCACTGCCACCGAGCCGCCGCGCTTTACCCGGGGGTACGGTCTCGGCTTCGGCCATTGCGAGCGCAAAGTTATGGCGATGGCGCTTGTCGATCGCGCGCTGCGCGCGCGAGAGCTTGAGGAGGAGGTCAAAGCGCCGGCGCAAGACGAAGAATTTGTCCTTTCTCACTCCGACAACGTGCAGGCAACCGGCTTTGTCGAGCACTTGAAGCTGCCGCACTACGTCGATTTCCAGGCGGAGCTTGGTCTGGTTCGGAGTCTTCGCAAGCGGTTTCAAGATGCAGCGACGGGCGAGTCGGTCAGAGAGGCCGCAGAATGACGGCGCCAGCCTACAACTTCGCTTATCTCGACGAGCAAACCAAGCGGATGATCCGCCGTGCCATTCTCAAGGCGGTGGCGATACCTGGCTACCAAGTGCCGTTTGCAAGCCGTGAGATGCCGATGCCCTACGGCTGGGGCACTGGCGGCGTGCAGGTAACGGCGGCGGTGCTCGGCCCCGATGACATCCTTAAGGTGATTGATCAAGGCGCCGATGATACGACTAACGCCGTCTCCATCCGCAAGTTCTTTATCAAGACGGCCGGCGTTCGCACCACGACAGAAACGTGCGAGGCGACCGTCATTCAGACGCGTCATCGCGTACCTGAGACGCCGCTTTCAGAAAAGCAGATACTCGTCTTTCAAGTGCCGATTCCGGAGCCGCTCCGTTTTCTCGAACCGCGAGAGACAGAAACCCGGCGCATGCACGCTCTCGCCGATTACGGCCTCATGCATGTGAAGCTCTACGAAGACATCGCGCATTACGGTCACATCGCGACGGCCTATGCCTATCCTGTAAAGGTTGACGGCAGATATGTGATGGACCCGTCCCCGACGCCAAAATTCGATAATCCAAAGATGGATGGCTGCGCCGCGCTGCAGCTTTTCGGCGCCGGGCGGGAAAAGCGGATCTACGCGGTGCCGCCCCATACAAGCGTTGTTTCGCTCGATTTCGACGACCATCCCTTCGAGCCCTACCGACTGGATGGCGCTTGCGTGCTGTGTGGAGCCGACGACAGTTATCTGGACGAGGTCATCACTGACGATCGAGGCGCCCGCATGTTCGTCTGCTCGGATACCGACTTCTGTGCTGGACGCCGTTCCGCCGCTTCATCCGCCGAAGGTCTGGACGCGGAGCGGCGGCGTGACTGACGAGCCACCAATTCAAATCAGGCCGGCTCTGAACGAGGACTTGCAGTCTATCTTGGCGCTTTACGCGCAGCCCGATTTCGACAATGGAAACGTGATCTCGACGGCCGATGCGAGCCGCCTGCACGCGCGCTTCGCCGATTATCCGGACTACACGCTCTATGTGGCGGAACGGGGCAGCGTGGTGGTTGGAAGTTTCGCGCTGCTCGTGATGGATAATCTCGGGCACCTCGGTGCGCCGTCGGCGATTGTGGAGGATGTTGTTGTAGCTGCCAGCTTGCAGGGTGGCGGCATCGGCGGAGCGATGATGAGCTTTGCCTGCGATATGGCGCGCCGGAAGCGCTGCTACAAGCTGATGCTGTCTTCCAACGCGCGGCGCGAGCGTGCGCACATCTTCTACGAGTCGCTCACGTTCGAGCGTCATGGCTACAGTTTTCGCCTCGATCTCGAGCCGGTGTCGCCGTGAAGGACAACGAAGACGAGCCGTTGCTGGTTGCCGAGGGCCTGACGAAGCGCTACGGCCGCCAGACGGGCTGTCAGGACGTTTCCTTCGAGCTCTACGAGGGCGAGGTCATCGCGGTGGTCGGCGAGTCCGGTTCCGGGAAGTCTACCCTGCTGCAAATGCTCTGCGCGCAGATGGAGGCGACGTCTGGCCGCGTGCTCTACCGCAAGCGTGATGGCGTCATGTGCGATCTCGCGGCAATGGACGAGGCGGAGCGCCGCTTTCTGGCGCGCACCGATTGGGGCTATGTGCACCAGGATCCGACCATTGGCCTTCGGATGGCCATTTCGGCCGGGGGCAATGTCGGCGAGCGGTTGATGGCCGTCGGCCAACGCCACTACGGCCGCATCCGCGGCACGGCAACGTCGTGGCTCAATCGGGTGGAGATTGATCCGGTACGTATCGATGACAGCCCGCGGACCTACTCGGGGGGCATGCGCCAGCGGCTGCAGATTGCTCGCAATCTCGTCACCGAGCCGCGTCTTGTCCTGTTGGATGAGCCGACGGGTGGTCTCGATGTTTCGGTGCAGGCGCGGCTGCTCGATCTGCTGCGCGGCCTGGTAGCAGATCTAAAGCTGTCCGCGGTCGTCGTGACCCATGATCTCGCTGTCGCGCGGCTGCTTTCCCATCGGATCATGGTTATGCGCGGCGGCAAGGTCATCGAAAGCGGATTGACCGATCAGGTACTCGACGATCCACGCGAGCCGTATACGCAGCTCCTCGTCGCATCGATCCTTCCGCTATAGGCCCAACATGCAGGCTGCACTCGAACTGACCGGAGTCGCCAAGGGCTTCACCATGCACCTGCAGGGTGGCGTGCGCTTGTCCGTGGTGTCGAACGTGACGTTCTCGGTGCGGGCCGGCGAGTGCGTGGTGCTCGGGGGGCCGTCTGGAGCCGGGAAGTCGTCTATTCTGAAAATGGTTTTCGGCAGCTATCGCTGCGACCACGGCCAGATATTGGTGCGCCGGCGTGCGGAGAGTATCGATATCGCCACGGCTCGAGCCCGTCAAATTCTTGCGTTGCGCAAGGACACGGTCGGCTATGTCAGCCAGTTTCTTCGCGCCGTTCCGCGCGTGCCGACCATCGACGTCGTTGCCGAGCCATTGGCGGGCTCGGGCACCTCTCGCGACGCTGCGCGTAGAAAAGCGACTGAACTTCTGCGCCGCCTTAATCTTCCTGGGCCGCTTTGGGGGCTGCCGCCCGCTACATTTTCCGGCGGTGAGCAGCAGCGGGTGAACATCGCCCGCGGGTTCCTTCCGAACTTTCCGATCCTGCTGTTGGACGAACCTACAGCCTCCCTCGATGCCGCCAATTGCGAAGTGGTGATGGAACTGATTGCCGAGCGCAAGCGCTGCGGTGCAGCGATCGTCGCGATCGTACACGACCACAACGTCCGGGATCGGATCGCGGACACCGTGATCGATATGACCCGTTTTGCTGAAATCGCGTGAGGACCATGAGC
Organism: Alphaproteobacteria bacterium; assembly: GCA_026400395.1. Lineage (GTDB taxonomy): Bacteria > Pseudomonadota > Alphaproteobacteria > Rhizobiales > Xanthobacteraceae > Z2-YC6860. The sequence goes on from JAPLPD010000110.1 coordinate 45,188, forward strand.
GGACACCAAGCGGATTGCATCCTCGGAAATGCTCGCATCGTGCTGGCCGACCGCGTCATCGAAAACGGATGGCTTGCGACGTCCGGCGGCATCATTGCCGAAATCGGCGAAGGCCGGCCGCCCGAGCACGGCGAGGATATGGAAGGCAATCTGGTGATGCCGGGTCTGGTGGAACTTCACACCGACCATCTCGAAGCACATTACGCTCCCCGTCCCAAGGTCCACTGGAATCCCGTCGCAGCGGTGGTGTCGTTCGACGGCCAGCTTGCCACCAGTGGCATCACGACAGTGCTCGATTCGCTGCGAGTGTGGACGGAGGACGGAGCGGAAGAGGTCGATGGCCAGGCTGAGACGTTGGCCCTCGCCATTGCTCAAGCGCGGGCAGACGGCCTGCTGCGTGTGGATCACTTCCTGCACCTGCGCTGCGAGGTGCCTATGCCAAATGTCGTGGCGGAAGCAACGCGGTTGATTGGCCGCAGCGACGTGCGGCTCGCCTCGCTGATGGATCATACTCCGGGGCAGCGGCAGTTCCGCGACGAAAGCAAACTCCGCGATTACTACCGGGGAAAGAAGGGCGGCCTGACCGACGCCCAACTCGATGAGTTGTTTCGAAAGCGGATGGAGTATCAAGCGGCCTATGCTGCGGAGAACTATCGCAAACTCGTCGATTTGGCCCGCATCCACCATACGCCGCTGGCGAGCCACGACGACACCACATTGGGGCATGTCGAGGAGGCTGTTCGAGATCGCGTATCGATCGCCGAATTCCCGACCAACATCGAAGCCGCCGAAGCGCTGCATGCGGGTGGCGTCCGGGTGCTGATGGGCGCCCCCAATCTGGTTCGTGGGGGGTCGCATGCCGGCAATGTCGCGACCTTGGATTTGGCAGAGGCGGGTGTGCTCGACGTGCTGTCGTCCGACTACATGCCGGCGAGTCTCTTGATGGCAGCGCTCTATCTGCCGAAGGTTACGCCAGGCATTAATCTTCCGGCGGCGGTGAGGACCGTTACCAAGACTCCGGCCGAAGCGGTAAATCTGGCCGATCGCGGCGAAATCGCGGTGGGAAAGCGGGCCGACCTCATTCGGGTACATGTCGCGGGCGAAGTGCCGGTGGTGCGCGCGACGTGGCTGCGCGGGGCCCGCGTCGCATGAGCTGGCTGGTCGATCTGCGGCGATACGCACGCAACAGCCCGAATTTGGTCGGGCCGGGCCGGTTGATCCTTGTGGTTGGCCCGAGCGGCGCCGGCAAGGACACGCTGATCGACGGTGCGAGGCGCGCTTGCGCAAGTGATTCCACCGTTGTCTTTGCCCGCCGCGTGATAACGCGGCCAGCGTCGTCCGCCGAGGACAATGCTACGGTTTCCGAACAGTCGTTCAATCAGTCCGTGGCCGAAGGCGCTTTTGCGATGTGGTGGGATGCGCATGGCCATCGTTACGGGATTCCGGCTGCAATCGACGAAGACATTCGTAAGGGCCGGACGGTAATCTGCAACGTGTCGCGTACGATTGTCGGTTTGGCTCGGAAACGCTTCGCTTCTGTCGTAGTGGTCTTGGTCACCGCACCCAAGCCGATACTGCAAGCGCGATTGGCGAGCCGCCTCCGAACGAGTGACGGCGATATCGGTATCCGGATCGGCCGAACGGTGGAATTGACGTCGGTAGACTTGCCGGACATCGTGATTCAGAATGTAGGCTCACCGGACAGTGGAATCAGGCGGCTTTTGAATGCGGTTAGGGATCCCGGAATTTTTGTTGTCTATTGAACGTTCGAATCGCACCCCACGGCCGGCTTACGGCCAGATGAGTGCGTTGCTCCCGCAGTCGCCACGCTCTTATGGCGATGGAGACGCTTGGAGCGGTGCGTGGCTCAGAACTTGAAAGTTAGCGTTTGGATTCTCCTGTTTCATCAACGCCAGACGGTCAACGATCACATCCCGATCGCGACACATACGCCGAAAAACAGTTTTTAAAGTTGCCAGAGCGGTGTCACGATTGGCCGCAGCTATCTCCCCAGTCAAAGTCATATGAAATTGAAAGTCTGAAAATAGATATGGGTAGCCCCAGCGATCGAGATTATCGATTTGACTTGAATTGAGTTGGCCAGCGAGCCGTCGTGCGCGCTCCTGCGGTAACATAGATGCCCGAAAGGCGTCGAAAATGGTGGTGCAGTCCGCAGCGAGCGCGTTGAGGGTGGTATTGGGAAGTTCTGGTACTAGAGCAGCGAATTTTCCGAGCATCTGTACCACCGGTTTGAAACGGGCCGAAGCTCGGCCCAAGTTCACGAAACTGCTGAAAGCGCTGACAAGGCTCGCCTCTGTGCACGACAGGGAAAGATAAAACGGAGCTTTAAGCGTGGTATGAAATCCGTAGCGCCGGGGCTCTTGTGTGACCTTTCGCCAGTCGTCCCGGTCGCCGGCAAACTCAGAGGGAGCGGTAACCGCCTCTCCGCTATAACAATCATATTGCAGAACGGCGCTGCCGAACTGGTACAAGTCAGAATTCGCCGCTGGCACGAAATACACCGCATAGCGCGGTCGCTCGTTCGCCATGACCTTATCCCGCTAGTTTCACTGTCAACCGGCGTGCGCAGCCCAGATTTGGACCGCAACCATGGTGGAGGACGAAGCGGTGAGCAACGGGTCTGCTTAGGACAACGGTAAGTTCTGCTTGTCACTGGCTAGCAATAGCAACCGGGCCGTTTATTTTTGCAGGTAGTAACTGGACTTGCGCAACTTTCGAGAACCACGGATGGCTTGAAATGAACGGAAACGGGCGTTGATGAGATGGTATGAGACGGGTGAAAATCGATTAAATCATTGATACATAGTGTGTTGAAATGAATCAAACGCGCTGGCGATTCTGCGTGGCCCCCATGATGGATTGGACCGACCGGCATTGCCGGTTTTTCCATCGCCTGATGACGCGCCACGCGCTGCTTTACACTGAGATGGTCACCACTGGCGCGGTGCTAAACGGCGACCGGGCGCGCCTGATCGGCTTCGATCCGGCCGAGCATCCGGTGGCCCTGCAGCTCGGCGGCAGCGATCCCGCGGCGCTGGCTCAATGCGCGCGGATCGGCGGGGACTTTGGATACGACGAGATCAACCTCAACGTCGGCTGCCCTTCGGATCGCGTGCAGGAGGGCCGGTTCGGCGCCTGCCTGATGGCGGAACCAAAGCTCGTGGGCGACTGCGTCGCCGCCATGAAGGCTGCGGTCGCGATGCCGGTGACGGTTAAGTGCCGCATCGGCATTGACGATCAGGATCCGGAGATTGCGCTTGAAGCCATGACAGCGACCATGGCGGCGGCCGGTGTGGATGCGCTGATCGTGCATGCGCGCAAAGCTTGGCTGTCCGGCCTGTCGCCGCGCGAGAACCGCGATGTCCCGCCGCTCGACTACGAGCTCGTGTTCCGTCTCAAGGCCGCGCATCCGAACCTGCCGATCGTGCTCAATGGCGGCGTGAACACCATCGAGGCCGCCCGCGAGCATTTGCAAAAGCTCGACGGCGTGATGATGGGCCGGGCCGCCTATCAGGAGCCGTGGAGACTGTTGCAGGTCGACCCGCTGTACGGCGAGCCCGCGCCGTTTGCTTCGCCGAGAGAAGCGGCGCTGGCGCTTAATCCGTATATCGAGCGTGCGCTGTCGCGCGGCGTTCGCGTGCATTCCATCACGCGCCATCTGCACGGGCTCTTCCACGCGGTGCCGGGCGCGCGGGCCTATCGCCGGCATCTGGCGACGGTCGCGGTCAAGCCTGGCGCATGCGCCGAGGTTCTGGCAGAGGCGCTTGCGCTGGTGGTGGACAGAGCGCCGCACGAGGCGCAAACCGCCGCGGCCTGATCGCGCGCTGCCAGCTTTTCCGGGGAATGGCATGTTGCTTGGAGTTTCGTTCGGCGAACTCGCCGCGCTCGCCGCAGCGATCGTGATCGCAGGCGTTGCGACCGGCATCCTCGCCGGTCTGTTCGGCATTGGCGGCGGCGCCATCATCGTGCCGGTGCTGTACGAGGTGTTTCGCATTCTCGGTGTGCCCGAGGAAGTCCGTATGCAACTCTGCGTCGGCTCCTCGATGGCGATCATCCTGCCGACCACCATTCGCTCCTACCTGACGCACCGCGCTAAGGGCGCCGTGCTGGAGGGGGTGGTGCGGCAATGGGCCGTGCCGGCGGTGGCCGGAGTCGCAGTCGGATCGGTGATCGCCTATTTCGCGCCGAGCCTCGTTTTCAAGATCGTCTTCACGGTGACGGTCACGTTCATCGCCCTCAAGCTTCTGTTCGGCAAGGACAGCTGGGTGATCGCCCATGACTTTCCCGGGCGCCCGGCGATGATCGGGTACGGGTTTCTGATCGGCATCGTGTCATCGCTCATGGGCGTGAGCGGCGGATCGCTCTCCAACATGATCCAGACGCTCTACGGCAAGCCTCTGCACAACGCGGTCGCAACCTCCGCCGGTCTGGGTGTGCCGATCACGATTGCGGGTACGGTCGGTCTCGCCATCGCCGGCTGGCCGAAGATGGCGCTGCTGCCGCCGCTCTCGATCGGCTACGTGTCGTTGCTCGGCGTAGTGATCATGGCGCCGGTGTCGAGCTTCACGGCGTCCTATGGGGCACGGCTCGCCCACCGCCTGACCCAGAGGCAACTGGAAGTCGGCTTCGGCGTGTTCCTGCTGTTGGTCTCGGCGCGTTTTGTCGCGAGCCTCGTCTGAGCTACGGCTTGCCGCGCATCATCAGCCGGTCGCCGCGCACCTCCCAGCTTTCCAGCCGGTTGAGGAAGCTCATGCCGAGCAGACTGGTGCGAAGCTGGCCGGGCTGCGCGATCAACGCCGGCACCGCGCGTTCGATGATGCCGCCGACCGCCAGCCGGTCGAGAGTAACCGCGGCGGCGCGGGCGCGTCCGTTCGCGGTATCCACCTGAACCGAGTAGTTCAGCATCTCCAGAGGCAGCCCCGCGGCCTTGGCGGCCTCCTGGGTGAGCACCACGGCGCTGGCGCCGGTGTCGAGCGCCATCGCGACACGCGTGCCGTTAAGCTGCGCCGCCACCTGGAAGTCGCCGGCGCGCCCGCGCACGATCTCGACCGTTTGCGCACTGCGGGTCGCGGCGCGGCCGGGCATCAGTTCGGCCATCACCCGATCGCCGACCGACCGAAGCTCGGTGCGATACGTGTAGAGGAAGACCAGCACGAAGCCGACCACGATCCAGAACAGCGCGGCCTCCAGCGCATGGGAGAACCGCTCGCGGAACAGCACGAGCACCGATCCGCCAATGAGCACCACCAGCGCCAGATGGTAGGCCAGCGAGCCCCAGTCGTCGGTTGAAAGCCCGGCGATCGGGTCCTGTTCATGGCGGGCGATCATGACGATCCGCGTGAGCGCCAATCCGATCAGCAGGACCCACAGCAGACGTCGGCGCACGGCAAACATCCTAGGCTTTGGCGGCGGGAGCGCGCGCGTTCAGGGCGTCAAGCCGCTTCGGTAAATCGGCCATGATACGGGCGCGTTCGGTGTGGCTGTAGGAGATCCAGCGGCCGATCTCATCGACGCTCCGCCCGCAGCCGATGCAAAGCCCGGTCGGCTCGTCGATGCTACAGATATTTTTGCAAGGCGTTCGGATCATGCTGAGATTCGAGGGTGATATTTCAAAATAGGGACCGTGGCGGGGAACGCAATCGCCCGGCCGGCTCTGGCGGCTCGCGCGTCCCAACTGACCTCAGCCCGCCATGCGGAACATCGACCTCTTGCCCCTCGGGCCGGCGTCGGCGTCCTGCTGCGGCTGGATCGGCGGGGAGGGCTCTGACAACGGCGGCAGCGCCGCCATCACGCGCTCTGGCGGGAAGGTGGCGATCAACTCGGTGCCGATGCGGACCTTCGACTTCAGCGTGAACGTGCCGCCATGCAGTTCGATCAGGTTCTGGGCAATCGGCAGGCCCAGGCCGGTGCCTTGCTCCGCCGACTTGATGGCGTTCGAACCCTGGCCGAACTTCGACAGCACCACCGAGATTTCCTCCTCGGGGATGCCGGGGCCGGTGTCCTTGATGCTCATGTATTGCCCGCCCGCGGCGGTCCAGCCGACCTTGAGCCACACCTCGCCGCCGGGCGGGGTGAACTTCACTGCGTTGGACAGGAAGTTGAGGCAGACCTGACGCAGCGCCCGCTCGTCGGTCTTGGCGCGCAGCGTCAACAGATGATGGCAGTCTTCGACGACCGCCGTGAGCGACACCGGCTCTTCGTTGAGCTCATAGCGGCCTGCTTCGATGCGGGAGAGGTCGAGGATCTCGTTGATCAGGTTGAGCAGGTGTTGGCCGGAGTTGTGGATGTCGTTGGAGTAGTCCTTGTAGGCCGGCACGTGATGCGGGCCGAACACTTCGGTCTTCATCACCTCGGAGAAACCGAGAATGGCATTTAGCGGCGTGCGCAACTCGTGGCTCATCTGGGCGAGAAACTGCGACTTGGCGATGTTGGAGCCCTCGGCGCGCCGGCGGGCGTCGTCGGATATCAGCTTGGCCTGTTCCAATTCGCCGATCAGCGAGTCCTTCTCGGCGCGCGCCACCAGCGTCGCGAGCCCGGCCGAGTAGAGCCGGTGTGCGAGCAGGGTGAAGTAGCCCTGGGAGGCGATCGCCATGATGCCGAGGATGTAGTTGTGAAGGTCGCCCTGCAGCGCGAAATTGAGCGCGACGGCCAATGTCACCGGAACCGTTGCCGCGAACACCGCAATCGGCAGGCTCGACGCCAGCATGCTCGACACCGACACCACCAACAGCATCACGAACAGCATGAACGTGCTGGAGCCTTCGTCGGCGCCGACCGGATGGATCAGGTTGTACATCCAGGCGAGGCCGTAAAAGAGGTCGAGGATGATGAAGCGCAGGCGCCAGTGCTTCAAGTCCTGGGTGGTCGACGGCTCGGACAGGAATTGCCGGCACTTGGTGATGATGACGGCGTGGATCACCAGCACGGCGGCGGTCCAGGCGCCGGCCATCACCGCGCCGACCCATAGGCTGGAAAGCAATCCCACGGTGCCGATCAGCAGCAGCACCACCCGCGATGCCGACAGCCGGTTCTCGGCGAATTGCCGCAACAACTCGTAATCGAACGCGACGCGGGTGCCGGTGGTGGAGGTGAGCCGCTCGCGCGCCTCGCGGACCCGTTGCGCGGCAAGCCGCCGCCGCTTGGCGAGCGGCTTCTCGCTCGGCATGGGGATGTCGCGCTGTTCTGATAAGCTCACGGGTACGCCACCAACACTGACCACCGGAAACAGGCTAAACTCGCGTAAATTCCTTAAGGGCGAGCTTAAGGCCCTGCGGAAAACGCGCGGTTAACGAAGGGTGAACGATGAAACTCTTTGACGGGGGCCGGGCGCCCAATCCGAGGCGCGTGAAGGTCTTCCTGGCGGAAAAGGGCATCACGGTCCCCATCGAGCAGGTCGATCTGGGCAAACTGGGGCACAAGTCTGCCGCATACACCGCGATCAATCCCCTGCAGCGGGTGCCGGCGCTCGAGCTCAACGACGGCACAATCATCACCGAGTCGATCGCCATCTGCCGTTATTTCGAACGGCTGCATCCGGAGCCGCAGCTGTTTGGCACCGACGCCAGGGACGCTGCGCTGGTCGAGATGTGGGAGCGGCGCATCGAATTCCACCTGCTCGGTCCGGTCTCGCACATCTTTCGCAACTCGCATCCCGCGATGAAGGAGATGGAGGTGCCGCAGGTGCCTGCATGGGCGGATGCCAACCGGCCGCGGGTGATGGAGTTCCTGGGACTGCTCGACCGCGAGCTTGCCACCCGCCGCTATATCGCCGGCGAGCGTTACACGGTGGCCGACATTACCGGAATGATCGCGGTGGATTTCCTGAAGCCGGCCAAGCTCGCGGTGCCTGAAGCCTTAGGCAGCCTCAAGCGCTGGCACGAGGACGTTTCATCGCGGCCCAGCGCCAAAGCCTAGCGTGCACGGAACGAAGTCTGCCTTCAGCCAGATAAGCTGAACGCGCGTTCAGCCGCAATTGCGCTACAGTCGAGGTCGTTTCTGGCGGTTGCCAGCGCTCCGTCTGCCGGTTGAAGGGGAGACTTTCATGTTTCGTCGGATTGCTCTGCTCGCGCTGAGCGCGCTCGTGCTCGCCTGGTTTGGCAATGCGCCGCTTCAGGCCCAGCAGTCCCGCCAGACCGAACCGCGCATCGCCTTCGTTGTCGGCAATTCGGCGTACGCCCCCAATGCGCTGCCGACCGCGCTCAATGACGCCGGTCTGGTCGCGGAGGCTTTGCGCAGCATCGGCTTCTAGATTGTCGAGGGCGCCAATCTCAGCCAAGCCGAAATCGTGCGCACCTATCGCCAATTCCTCGGCAGGGTTCAAGCCAGCGGGCCCGACACCATCGCGTTCGTTTATTTCGCCGGTCACGCGCTGTCGTTCGACGGTGAGAATTTTCTGCTCGGCGTCGATGCGCGGCTGGCGCGCGACAGCGATATTCCGATCGAGTCCGTGCGGCTGTCCGATCTGCTGGGGCCGTTCGCCGATACGCCGGTTCGCGCCAAGGCGATGGTCATCGACGCGGCGCGGCCGTTGCCGTTCCAGCCGCAGGGCAGGGCGCTGGCGCGCGGACTTGAAGCGATCGATCCGCCGAAGGGCATGCTGATTGCGTTTTCATCCGCGCCCGGCACGGTCGTACCCGATCGGCCCGGCGACTACGGCGCCTATGCCACCGCGATCGCTGAAATGCTGCGAGCGCCCGGCACCGATCTCGAAACCGCATTTACGCATATCCGCAGCCGCGCGCATCTGACCACCGATGGACAGCAGACGCCGTGGCACGCCTCGGCGCTGGGTGAGCCGATCGAACTTCTGCCGCCGGAGGCTGCGACCGCGAGCGTAGCGCCGCCGCCCCCGGTTCGCCGTGCACGGCCGATGCGCGAAATCGGTCCCGAGGAGGCGTATTCGCTGGCCGTGGAGATGGACACGCTGGAGGGCTATTCGTCATACGTCGAGGCTTATCCGAACAGCGCCTACTCGCCGCGCGTCTGGGCGATGGTGCGTGCGCGTCGCGAGTCGCTCGCTTGGATGCGCGCGCGCGAGGTCAACACGCCGCGTGCCTACTGGACGTATCTGCGCCGCTATCCGAACGGCATGTATGCGTTCGATGCCGAGCGCCGTCTACGCCGCCTGGGCCAGCCGTTTGCGGCGCCGCAGGGCTTTTCGATGATCGAGTTCGACGACGTGCCGATGGCGCTGATGGGCGAGCCTGTCGAGTACGAAGAGTTCTATCGGGTCGGCCCGCCGCCGCCGCGCGGCCTCTATGGCGCGCCGCGGCCGGCCTACCTCACCGACCTGCCGCCGCCGCAACGGCGCAGTGGAGTTGGCGTCGGAAATGCCGCGTTGAGCGTGCTACCCGCGTTGGCGATCGCGATCCCGGCGGTGGCCGTGCTCGCTCCGGCGCCCCGCCGAGCGTTTGTGCCCGGGCAGGCGGTGCCGGGTGGTTTCGAACAGCGCGGACGCAATCGTGCGACTCCGGCCAACGTCTCACCGAACCAGGCGATTGCGCCGAGCGCCGTCAGTCCGAGCGCGGTGGCGCCATCCTCGGCCGTTGCGCCGGCAACCCCTGGCATCGCCCGTCCGCCGGGCGCAGGACCTGGCGCAGGACCTGGCGCAGGACCTGGCGGCACGCGGCCTTCGGGTGCCGCCGGACGCACGCCTCCTGGGGCCGCCCCCGGGGCGCCGGCTGTGGCGCCAAACGCTGCCATCGCCCCGAGTGCTGTGACGCCCAACTCGGCTCCGCCGGCCACGGCCACGGCCGCGCCGGTGCCGAGCGTTCCGCCTGCCGCTGGATCCGCGAATCCGCAGCGTCGTCCACCAGGAGGTGCGCCGCCTCCGGGCATAGCAAACCGGACGCCGCCTACGGCGCCCGGCGCTGCGCCACCCAACGCGGTTGCACCGGGCACACCGGCTCCGGGCGTCGCCGCGCCACCGTCTTCCAGTCCGCCCCCAGGCCGTCCGCCGGGCTTCGCCAATCGTCCTCCGCCATCCACGCCCCCGGCCCCGGGCGCGGCCCCGCCGCCTCAGTCGGCACCCTCAGCGGCCCGGCCGCCGGGGCGTCCGCTTGGGCCGCCGCCGGGCTTCGCCAATCGGCCGCCGCCCGGTGCGCCGCTGCAGTCCGCGCCGCCTCCGCGTCCGGCCGCTCCGCCGCCGGTGGCTGCGCGTCCGCCGGCTGCCGCACCACCTCCGCCGCCTCGTCCGGTTGCGGCGCCGCCTCCGCCGCCTCGTCCGGCTGCTCCCCCGCCGGTGGCTGCCCGTCCAGCTCCGCCGCCTGCCGCCGCCAAGCCGCCGGCATGCCCGCCGGGCAAGACTCTGAAGCCGGTCAACGGTGTGCCGACCTGCGCATAAAACAAACGCCGCGCCGGATCGCTCCGGCGCGGCGTTTTGCTTCAGCGATTGATTAGCGCTTGGAGGGATGCTTCTCCACCGGCGCGCCCTTGGGCAAGTCGTACTGGCCCTGCGGCACCGTATCGAAGAACTCAAGCACCTCAGAGGTTTTCACAACGTCGGCGTATTTGGCGTTCATGTCGCACAAGTTGATGGCGTGGCTCGCCTGCGAACGGTCAAAGCAGCCTTCCTCGGCGAGCGAGATGCGATAGTTCAGGCTGAATGCATCCAGGACCGTGGCGCGAACGCAGCCTGACGTGGTTGTTCCGGTGACGATGACGCTGTCGCAGCCGAGCAGGGTGAGATAGCTCGTCATATTGGTGCCGAAGAAGCCGGATGGCTTCTGTTTGTAGATGACGATGTCCTGCTGGCCCGGAGCGATTTCGGCGACGATCTCGTTGCCGTCTACGTTGGTGTTCGGACGCGCGCCGTTGTCCTCGTCCGAGCGGGCGTTCTTCCAGCTCCAGCTTCCGGCGTCCCAGTTGTCCTCGCGGCGCACACCGGTGGTGTAGATCACCGGGATGCCCTTCTCGCGTGCCTTCTCGATCAGCGACTTCAAATACGGCATTGCCACCCACGCGTCTTCGCCGCAGGAGTTCCGCCAGCGCTTGATGGACTCCAGGATCGGCATCGGCCGCTCGTCGCAGAACGCATAGATGACGTCGATCACGAGCAACGCCGGCCGCTTGCCAAATCCCTGCCGCGCGCCGTAACCCGATGATCCAAACACCGCCTTGTCGCGATCGGTGAGAAATTGATTCCAGACCGGTTCGGACATGTCACACTCCTCAATGCTGATGATGTTCGAAAACTAGCATGATCAAATCGTTGCGCGCAGACTATCCGCGAAGCTCATATCCACGATTTCGTCATAGCCGACATCGACTTTCAGAATGCCGGCCCCCATCACCACGGCCTTGCCGGTATCCCAGACGGCGCGGCTGATCGAGCCGTCCTTGCTCCACATCTCATCGGCGAATGAGCGGTCCATCGTTGCCTTCAGATCGTCGAGCGCCATGGTGGGGAACTGCTTCTTGGCGATCTCGGCTGCCTCGGCAGGGTTGGCATAAAGGAACTTCGAGGCCTTCATCATGCCGCGCACGAACCCCTTCACCACCTCCGGCTCCTTGGTGATTGAATCCTTGCGGATGTTGATCGTTGAATAGGCGTAAGGGCCAAGTTCCTTCGGCACGTTGAAGAAGGGCTCGGTCCAGAACCCTTGCGTGATGCCCTGCTTGATCAGCGGTTCGGTGCTTACGCCGATCGTCGCCGTGCCGGAGCGGACGGCGGCGGGAACGGCGGACGTCGGCATTTCGTAGAGCGTCACGTCTTTTTTGACGTCGAGTTTCCACTTCCCCAACAGATATCGCATGATCGAGTTGGGCGTCGCACCGAAGGCGCTCACCGCGATGGTCTTGCCCTTGAAGTACGTTGCAAAGTCGCGATCTTTCGGTCCTTGGCCTGTAGCGGCGCAGATGTAGACGTTGCCGCGATCGACGCAGCCGACCACCGCGCGCAATTCGGCGCCCTTCGCTTTGGCGAAGGCGTTGTGTTCGGGCCCGCCGATGAAGGCGAAAGCCTGGCCGGACAGCACCGCGCTGGTGTGGCCGCCGCCGGTTTCGATGGTGACGACCTTCACGTCGATGTCGGCTTCGGCGAAGTATCCTTTTGCCATGCCGATGTACATCGGCAGATAGCCGGTCGAATGCACCGGCTCGGCCACCAGCAGTTCGTGCTTGGCGGCGCGGGCGATGGAGGGGCTCGCGATCAGTGCGGCTCCGGCGGCCGCTGTGGTGCCGAGGAATGTTCGCCTGTTCATGAGCCCCTCTGTCTATGTGTTGGTTACAGACTCGCGCGCAGACCCTCGACAAAGCTCATGTCGATGATCTCTTCATACTTGATGTCGGTCTTGAGCATTCCCGCGCCCATGACCACGGCTTTGCCGGTTTCCCAGGCTGCCTTGCTAACCAGTCCGTCGGGGCTCCACATCTGGTCGGCGAACGAACGGTCGAGGGTGGCCTTCAAATCGTCCAGCGCCATGGTCGGGAATTGCTTCTTGGCGACGTCGGCGGCGCCGTCCTTGTCGGCGTAGATGTACTTCAAGCCCTTCATCATGCCACGCACGAAACCGCGCACCACCTCGGGCTGCTTCTGGATTGATTCCTGCCGGATGTTGATGGTCGAGTAGGCGTACGGGCCAAGCTCCTTCGGTACGTTGAAGAAGGGTTCGCTCCAGAGCCCCTGGTTCTTGCCCTGAGCGATCATCGGTTCGGTGACGACGCCGATCGTGGCCTGCCCGCCGCGCACGGCGGAGGGAACCGCCGAATTCGGTACCTCATGCAGCGTGACGTCGGTCTTGGCGTCCAGATTCCATTTTTTGATCAGATAGCGGGTGATCGCGTTCGGCGTTCCGCCATAGGGGCCGACGGCGATGCTCTTGCCCTTGAAGTACGCGGGCCAGTCGGTGTTCTTCGGCTCGTTGCCCTTGGTCGCGCAGATATAGATATTGCCGCGATCGACGCAGTGGACGACACACCGAAGCTCCGCGCCCTTAGCTTTGGCGTAGGCGTTGTGCTCGGGGCCGCCAATGAATGCGAACGCCTGGCCCGACAGCACCGCATTGGTGTGGCCGCCGCCGGTTTCGATGGTGACGATCTTCACGTCGATGTCGGCCTCGGCGAAATAGCCCTTCGCCATGGCGATATACATCGGCAGATAACCGGTCGAGTGCACCGGCTCGGCCACCAGCAGCTCATGCTTGGCGGCGCGCGCGATATAGGGGCTGGTGATGATCGCCGCGCCGGCGGCCGCCGTCGTGCCGATGAATTTGCGCCTGTCCATGATGATGACCTTTCTGATGGTATGAAACGACTATTGCCGCGTGCCCTTGCGCAGCAGGCTCTCAAGCCAAGACACTGCGGCGTACATGATGATGGCGAGCGTCGAGAGTACGAACACCGCGACCCAGACGAGTGCGATGTCGTAAGTCTGGCCGGCGTAGAGGATTTGCCGCCCCAGCCCGTGCTGTGATGCGATGAATTCGCCAACGATGGCGCCGGTCAGCGCGAGGCCGATGTTGACCCGCAGCACCGAAATCACCCACGGCAGGCAGAACGGCACGACGAGCTTGCGGAACACCTGCCAGCGCGTGGCGCCGAGCGAATAGAACAGCTTCTCACCGTCTGGATCGAGCGCCTTGACGCCGGCATAGGTGGTCAGCGTCGAGACCACAAGGGTAAGTGCGGTGGCAATCGCAACCTTCGAGGTCAGGCCCAAGCCGAACACCAGGATGATGAGCGGCGCGAGCGCGAGTTTCGGAATCGACTCAAAGCAGATGATGTAGGGCTGCGCGACGGCGGCGTAATTGCGCGACCACCAGAACGAGAGGCCGAACAGCGAGCCCGCGGTGGTGCCGATCAGGAAGCCGAAAATTGTTGAACGGAAGGTGAAGCTGATGTCGGTCCAGGCATCGCCTTCGGTGAAGAAGATTTTTGTCGTCTTCCAGATCGCGGTGGGCTGCGACCAGAAAAAGCCGTTGATGAAACCGGCGCGGACGCCGATTTCCCATCCGGCAACGACGGTGAGGAGAATGCTGACCTGAACCGCGACAATGGCCCACGTCGGCCAGTCCTTCTGCACCGGCAGGCGGCGCACGGGTTTCGCCACGGGCTTCGCCGATGCGCTCTTCGACACATCGAGATTGGCAAGGCCGGCGATCCGCTACGTGTCCTGGACGGTCATCTCAGGCAGCCTCCTCGAGCGCGGGCGATTTGAGCAGGTCCATGCAATGCTCTTTGATGGCGATGAACCCAGGCGTCAGGGCGGTCGTGCGCAGGCGCGGGCGCGGCAGCGTGATCGGGATGGTCTCCAGGACGCGGCCGGGGCGCGTGCCCATGACGTGAATTTCGTCTGACAGATAGATCGCTTCCTCGACGTCATGGGTGATGAACACGACGGTCTTCTGGAAATCGCTCCAGAGTTGCATCAACCATTCCTGCATCTGCAGTTTGGTCTGGGCATCGAGCGCGCCAAACGGCTCATCGAGCAGGATCACGTCGGTGTCGAACAGCAGCGTCCGCAACAGCGCCGCGCGCTGGCGCATGCCCCCGGACAGCGAATTCGGATAAAGGTATTCGAAGCCCGCGAGGCCGTATTTCCGCAGAAGAGGCAGCGCCCGCTCGCGTGCCTGCTTCAGCGGCATACCCTGGACTTCCATGCCGAGGATTACGTTGTCGAGCACCGTCCGCCACGGCAGCAGCAGATCTTTCTGCAGCATGTAGCCAACCCGGCCAATGATACCGGTGGCGTCCTCGCCGTCGATCAGCACGCGGCCTTCGGTCGGCTGCAGCAGCCCTGCGATGACGTTGAACAGTGTACTTTTGCCGCAGCCGGATGGGCCGACCAGGCTGACGAAACGGCCGGTTTCAATTTTGATGTCGAGCGGCGCGACCGCGCGGAACACGCCGGCGTTCGTTGTGAACGCCATGCCGACCTTCTCGAGTTGCACCTTTACAGGCATCGCCAGTCTCCGCGCATTTGCGAGAGGGCTCACGCAACTGCGAGGACGTTAATGCATTGGCTGTGCCAAGTCGATTAAACAGGCATTTCATACGCTTAGGCGCGACGCTCGGTCGCGCCTAAGCGGGTGCTGGCGAAAAAAGCGGCAGTCGATCAGCGATCCAGGCGCGCCAGCAGCGCTGAGGTGTCCCAGCGGCTGCCGCCCATCTTCTGCACCTCGGCGTAGAACTGATCGACCAGCGCCGCAACCGGCAGGTTCGCGCCATTCCGCCGCGCCTCGGCGAGGCAGATCGACAAATCCTTGCGCATCCAGTCCACCGCGAAGCCGAAGTCGTACTTGCCCTCCGTCATCGTCTTGTAGCGGTTCTCCATCTGCCACGACTGCGCAGCGCCCTTGGAGATGGTGGCGATCAGCCCCTCGATGTCGAGGCCGGCCTTCTTGGCGAAGTGGATGCCTTCGGCGAGGCCCTGAACGAGGCCAGCGATGCAAATCTGGTTGACCATTTTGGCGAGTTGGCCCGAGCCCGACGGCCCCAGCAGCTTGCACATTCGCGCATAGGCCGCGATCACCGGCTCGGAGCGTCCGTACGGCCCGGCATCGCCGCCGCACATGACGGTGAGCACGCCGTTCTCGGCACCGGCCTGTCCGCCGGAGACCGGCGCGTCAACGAAATCGAAGCCGCGTTTTTTTGCCTCGGCGTGCAGCGTGCGCGCGATCTCGGCGGAGGCGGTGGTGTGATCGACGAACACCGCGCCCTTCGCCACGCCGTCGAACGCGCCGCTGGCGCCGAGTGTTACCTCGCGCACGTCGTTGTCGTTGCCGACGCACATCATCACGAAGTCCTGGCCGGCCGCGGCCTCCTTCGGCGTTGCGGCTTTCTTGCCGCCGTATTGCGCAACCCACTTGTCGGACTTGGCGGCATTGCGATTGTAGACCGTGACCTCGTGGCCGCCCTTGGTCTTGAGATGCCCGGCCATCGGATAACCCATGACCCCGAGCCCGAGAAACGCCACTTTCGCCATCGTTCCCTCCGTTTTGCGCGTTGATCCGATCAATAACCGGCGGGCGCGGCGTTGACCATAGCGTCGGCGACACTATGGTGGCGCTCAACCTTTACGGGACAGAAATATGCCGGTTACCAAGGACGATGTGCTTGCAGCGCTGGCTGAGGTCGAGGCGCCAGACGGCAGGCCGCTGCCGAAGACCGGCGCGCTCTCCGAGATCGTCGCGTCCGACGGCAAGGTGTTTTTCTCGATCACCGTCGATGCTGCCGTGGTGCAGGCTTGGGAAGAAGTTCGAAAGGTCGCCGAGAAGGTGGTCAAGGCGATGCCCGGCGTCTCCTCGGTCATGGTTGCGCTGACCGCCGAGCGAAAAGGCGGCGCTCCAGCGCCCGCTGCGCGTCCGCCACAGGGCGCGCCGTCCGGCCGTCCGGCGCATACGCATGGCGGTCAGGCGCAAGGCCCGGCGGGCGTTCCGGGCGTGACCTCGATCATCGCCGTCGCCTCCGGCAAAGGCGGCGTCGGCAAATCGACCACCGCGATCAATCTGGCGCTCGGGCTGCGCGATCTCGGCATGAAAGTCGGCGTGCTCGATGCCGATATCTACGGGCCGTCGCTGCCGAAGCTGCTGGCGATTCGGGAAAAGCCGGAAACCGTCAACGGCAACCGCCTGAAGCCGATCCAACGCTACGGCCTCACCGTCATGTCGATCGGCTTCCTGGTCGAGGAGGAGACGCCGATGATCTGGCGCGGGCCGATGGTGATGTCGGCGCTGACCCAGATGCTGCGCGAGGTCGAGTGGGGCACGCTCGACGTCATGGTGGTCGATATGCCGCCTGGCACCGGCGACGCCCAGCTCACCATGGCGCAGCAGGTACCGCTCAAGGGCGCCGTCATCGTCTCAACGCCGCAGGATCTCGCGCTGATCGATGCGCGGCGCGGCATCGCCATGTTCAAGCGCGTCAACGTCCCGGTTCTCGGCATCGTCGAGAACATGAGCACGTTCATCTGCCCGAATTGCGGGACGCGCCATGACATCTTCGGCCATGGCGGCGCGCGCCATGAGGCGGAGCGGTTCGGCGTGCCGTTCCTGGGCGAGGTTCCGCTCGACATGGCGATCCGCGAGACGTCGGATGCGGGTTTGCCGATCGTCGCGACCCAGCCCGACGGCCCGCATGCGGCGGCCTATCGCGCCATCGCGGCGAATGTCCGCGACCAGCTCGGTCCAGGCGGTCCATCCAAGGCCGCGCCGAGGATCGTGGTCGACTCCTGAAGCCCGCTGCCGGATTAACGAAAGTGTGAGCCGCGCGTCGGCGTTCCGCCTTGCGCGCCGAAGTTCGGCGCAGCATTGTCCGCCCGGCCAAGCTGCTTCGTTCGCCAAGAGCGATTCTAGAACTCAGGAGGAGACACGATGAAAAGACGGCAATTTCTAAAGACGGCAGGCGTGGGACTCGCGGCTTCGGCGGTGGCAGCGCCGGCGATCGCGCAGTCGTCGCCCGAGTTGAAGTGGCGGCTGACCTCCAGCTTTCCGAAGTCGCTCGACACCATCTTCGGCGCCTCCGAGGTGTTCGCAAAGGCGGTGGCGGAAGCGACCGACAACAGGTTCCAAATTCAGTGCTTCGCCGCCGGTGAAATCGTCCCAGGGCTGCAGGCCGCCGACGCGGTCAGCAGCGGCAGCGTCGAAATGGCTCACACCGCTTCGTACTACTACGTCGGCAAGGATCCGACCTTTGCGCTGTTCACGGCGCAGCCGTTCGGCCTTAACGCGCGCATGCAGACGGCGTGGATGCAGTTCGGTGGCGCGCTCGATCTCGCCAACGATTTCTACAAGAAATACAACTTCATCGCGCTCCCGGCCGGCAATACCGGGACGCAGATGGGCGGCTGGTTCCGCAAGGAGATCAAGGAGGTCGCCGACCTCAACGGCCTGAAATTCCGCATCGCCGGATTCGCCGGACAGATTTTCAGCAAGCTCGGCACCGTGCCGCAACAAGTCGCCGGCGGCGACATTTATCCGGCTCTGGAGAAGGGCACCATCGACGCCGCCGAGTGGGTCGGTCCGTACGATGACGAGAAGCTCGGCTTCCATAAGGTCGCCAAGTACTACTACTACCCAGGCTGGTGGGAAGGCGGCGCGATGCTGCACAACTTCATCAACATCGATAAGTGGAACGCGTTGCCGAAATCCTATCAGGCCATCGTCAAGTCGGCCTCCGATACGGCGCACACCTGGATGTTGGCAAAGTATGACTCGGTCAATCCCGCGGCCCTCAAGCGGCTGGTGGCGGGCGGCGCGCAGCTTCGCCCGTTCCCGCAGCCGGTGATGGAGGCCTGCTACAAGGCGACCAACGAAACCTATCAGGAGGTCAGCGCCAAGAACGCCGACTTCAAGAAGGTTTATGACAGCATGGTCGCCTTCCGCGGCGACGAATATCTTTGGTGGCAGGTGGCCGAACTCGGCTTCGACGCCTTCATGGTGCGGATGCGCTCGCACAACTGAGCGCAGCGGCGCGCCAGATCGACAGCCCCGTCCGGCTCGCCGGGCGGGGCTTTTTTTCGCCGATTGTTTCGAGCCGCCGGGGGCCGCGGGGTTCTCACCCCACTTTCAACGTTCCACGAAGCGGTGCAGACTATGGGTCCCGTCATGGCTGCGGCCATGCCCAAAGAGGGCTCAAAAGCACGGGACACGCAGGGGCGGGCACGGCCCGCGGAAAAACAGGGAGGGTAACAGCATGAAGCGTCGTCAATTTCTGAAGGCCGCGGGTGTGGGTCTTGCCGCGTCCACCGCGGTTGCCGCGCCGGCCATCGCGCAATCGATGCCGAGCATCAAATGGCGCATGCCGTGCAGCTGGCCGAAATCGCTCGAGACGATCTACGGCGGCGCCGACATGATGTGCAAGGCGGTCAAGGAAGCGACCGACGGCAAGTTTGAAATCCAGATTTTCGCTGCGGGGGAGATCGTGCCGGGGCAACGCGCGATTGAATCAAGGCTGGTGGACGGTTGGCGGCGGCAAGGAAACGCTCAACGAGTTCTACAAAAAGTACAACACGGTCGCGCTACTGGCTGGCAACACCGGTTGTCAGATGGGCGGCTGGTTCCGCAAGGAGATCAACACCGTCGACGATCTCAAGGGGCTCAAGATGCGGGTTGGCGGCTTTCCCGGCCGCGTGCTGCAGAAGTTCGGCGTCGTGCCGCAGCAGATCGCCGCGCCCGACATCTATCCGGCGCTCGAAAAGGGCACCATCGACGCCGCCGAGTGGGTCGGTCCTTATGACGACGAGAAGCTCGGCTTCTACAAGGTCGCGCCGCACTACTACTATCCTGGCTGGTGGGAGGGCGGCTCGATGCTGTTCGCCTTCGTCAACCTCGACAAGTGGAATGCGCTGCCCAAGCACTATCAGGCGGTGCTGGAACAGGCCGGTCATCTCGCCAACACCTGGATGATGGCGAAGTACGACGAACTCAACCCGGCGGCGCTGCGCAGGCTTCTCGCTAACGGGGCGAAGCTGCACGGCTTCTCGCCGGCGATCATGGACGCGTGCCTGAAGAGCGCGAGGGAACTGCACGCCGAGATCGCTAACGGCAACGCGGACTTCAAGAAGGTCTACGAGTCGATGACGAGCTACACCACCAATGGCTACCAATGGTTCCAGGTGGCTGAGCTCGGCTACGACTCGTTCATGGTCCGCAATTCGCGCGGCTGATGGCGCTGAATTGAAGCGGCCCCGGAGCATCCCTCCGGGGCCGTTTTTATTTGGGCGGGCCGAAGTCGAGCGGCGGCAGGTCGATCTGCGGAATGTCGATCTGCACCTTGGACGGATCGATGTTGCTCTTCTTGTCGAGCCAATAGGTCACCGATCCGGGCCACAAAATCACGATGGCGACCAGGATCACCTGCAACACCACCCAGGGGATGGCGCCCCAATAGATGTCCGACGTCTTCACAGAGGGCGGCGCTATCCCTCGCAGATAGAACAGTGCAAATCCGAATGGCGGATGCATGAAGCTGGTCTGGATGTTGGCGCAGATCAGCACGCCGAACCAGATCAGGTCGATGCCGAGCTTGTCGGCAGCCGGCGCCAGCAGCGGGATGATGATGAAAGCGATCTCGAAAAAGTCGAGAAAAAACGCGATCACGAAGATGAACAAATTGACGAACACCAGGAAGCCGACTTGCCCGCCGGGCAACGTCGTCAGCAGGTGTTCGATCCATTCCTTGCCGCCGACACCCTGGAAAACGAGACTGAACACCCGCGCTCCGATTAGGATGTAAACCACCATCGCGGTGATCCGCATGGTCGACGCCATGCCCTGATAGAGCAGGGACCACGACAGACTGCCGTAGAAGGCGGCGAGCGCGATCGCTCCGACCACGCCCATCGCGCCGGCCTCGGTCGGTGTGGCGAGGCCCAGGAAGAGTGTGCCGAGCACGAGGAAGATCAAACCCAGCGACGGGATGATGCCGCGCAGGCATTTGCGCACCAGCGGCCAGCCGTGCAGCGTTCGCGCCTCCGGGGGCAGGGCCGGCACATCCTGCGGGCGGACGATGCCGAGAATGGCGACCCAGATGCAGAACAGCGCGACCTGAATCAGGCTCGGGCCGATTGCGCCGGCGTACATATCGCCGACCGAGCGGCCGAGCTGGTCGGCGAGCACGACAAGCACCAAGGACGGCGGGATCAGTTGCGTGATGGTGCCGGACGCGGCGATCACGCCCATGGTGTGACGCGTCGAGTAGCCGTACTTGAGCATCGGCGTCATCGAGATCACGCCCATGGCGATCACCGAAGCGGCGACCGTGCCGGTGATCGCGCCCAGGATAGCGCCAACAAAAATCACCGCGTAGGACAGGCCGCCGCGCACCGGCCCGAACAGCTGTCCGATGGAATCGAGCAGGTCTTCGGCCAGGCCGCAGCGCTCCAGGATGGCGCCCATGAAGGTGAAAAACGGAATCGCCAGCAGCAGGTCGTTCGAGATGATGCCGAACAGCTGATAGGTCAGGTTGCCGAGAAAGTCGGCCCGGATCAGCCCGAATTCGATGCCGATGAATCCGAAAAACAGGCCGGTCGCGGCCAGCGAGAAGGCGGCCGGATAGCCGACGAGCATGAACAGGACCATGCCCACGAACATCAGCGGCGCGAGGTTGGCGCTGATCCAGCTCATTGCAGCGGCTTTTCGTATTTGAATTCGATGTCGATGACGTGCTCAAGCGCGGTGACGCGCTTGATGATCTCTGACACGCCCTGCAGCGCCATCAGGGCGAAGCCGAGCGGCAGCAGCAGTTTCACGGGCCAGCGGATCAATCCGCCCGCGTTAGACGACGCCTCGTTGAGCTTCCAAGAATCGACGAACCACGGCCATGTGAAATAGGTGAGGATGAGACAGATCGGCAGCAGGAACAGCACGCCGCCGACAATGTCGATCCATATCCGGGTGCGCTCGGAGACCATGCCGTAAACGAGATCCACGCGGACATGCTCGTTCATCTTGAGCGTGTACGGCGCGCCGAGCAGCACCATCGCCCCGAACATGTACCACTGGATTTCCAGCCAGCCGTTCGAGCTTTCGCTGAACAGATAGCGGCTGGCGGCGTTGCCGGCGCTGATCAACGCGGCAAACAGCACCATCCAATTGGCGATGACGCCGAATTTCTCGTTCACGGCGTCGATCGCGGAGCTGAGCTTCAGCAGCGCATTCAAGCGTTCACTCCCCATTCGCGAAGGTGGCTCGAGCGCAGGCGCCGATTACCTCGAGAAAGCTAAGGTCACCGTGGCGGCAGACACCGCGCCGGAACCGATCGTCCCCTCGGGTCAGCCGACAGGCTCCCCACCTTGCTTGGCCTGTGCGCCGATGTCCCCCAGCGGCGTCACAAGGCCGGATAACCTAATCCAAAGCGTCCCGCGCCCGTCAATTGAAACTTGGTCGGGGGGCTTCCCGCCGGCTCACGCCGCCGGGATGGCGGTTTCGGTGATCGAGCGGCGGCGCACCGCTTCGCGGTGCAGCGTATAAATGCCGCTGCCGACGATCAGGATCGCCCCAACCACGGTCCACGCATCGGGCACCTCCCGGAACACCAGATAGCCGCCGGCTGCGGACGTGAGCAGATAGATGTAGCGGAACGGCGCCACCACCGAGAGATCGACCGCGCGGAACCCGAGCGCCAACAGGTAGATCGCAACGCCCACAAACACCGCGGCGACGAAAAGTTGGAACAGGTCCGGGCCGGCGTAGGTCCGCCAATCCTCGATGACGAAGAACGCCGCGCCGAACAGCGTGATCCCGATCGCGGCCCAGAACGCCACCACCAGCACCGGCACCGACTGTCCGATCTGCCGGGTCTGTATCTCTCGAACCGCCGCGGCGACGGCCGAGGCCGCGGCGACCAAGGCCCAGATGTTGAACTCTGAGGGCAGCGGCTTGATCACCAGCAGTGCCCCGAAAAATCCGATGCCGATCGCGGTCCATCGCCGCCAACCGACCACTTCGCGGTACATCATCACCGACAGCGCGGTGATGATCAGCGGCGCGATTTGCAGGACCGCCGCGACATTGGCGAGATTCATATGGGCGAGCGCCGCGATAAAGCCCGCCGTCGAGAGCCCATCGAGCAGCGAGCGCGAGACAAGCTGGCGGCTCAACGGAGCCCTCAGCGCCTTGCCATGGCCGAATGCGGCCGCGACCGCGCCGATCAGCAGCGAGCACATCAAGCCGCGGACGAAGATCGTCTCGCCGATCGGATAGGTCATCAGGATCTGCTTCACCAGCACATCGTTGACCGTGTACGCGGCCATGCAGCCGCAAATGGCCGCGATGCCGCGCTGGTTGTAAGTCAGAGATGACAGCAAGGAAGCTCCCCCGGCGGGTCGCTGCGGCAATGCGACTGACGGTCAGCCGCCGGTCACGCTCATGTGGCGGGAGAGCGCCGGCCGCTTCTGGCGCCGGTCGATGACAAAGTCGTGCCCCTTGGGCTTGCGGGTGATGGCTTCGTCGATGGCGGCATTGAGGAGATCGTTTCCCTCCGAGGCACGCAGTGGCGCGCGAAGGTCGGCGGCGTCCTCCTGGCCGAGGCACATATAGAGCGTTCCGGTGCAGGTGATGCGGACACGATTGCAGGATTCGCAGAAATTGTGCGTCATCGGGGTGATGAAGCCGAGCCGTCCGCCGGTTTCCTTGACGCGCACATAGCGCGCCGGGCCACCGGACTGATGGTCGATGTCATCCAGTGTAAACCGCTCGGCGAGGCGCGAGCGCACCATCGACAGCGGCAGGTATTGGCCGAGCCGGTCGTCGCCGACGTCGCCCAGCGGCATCACTTCGATGATGGTGATGTCCATGCCGCGGCCGTGCGCCCATGCGACGATGCCGGCCAGTTCGTCCTCGTTGACGCCTTTCAGCGCGACCGCGTTGATCTTGACCTTGAGGCCGGCGGCCTGCGCGGCGTCGATGCCGGCCATCACCTGGGCCAGATCGCCCCAGCGGGTGATGGCGCGGAACTTGTCGGGATCCAGGGTGTCGAGCGAGACGTTGACGCGCTCGACGCCATGGCCCTTCAGTTCGGCCGCGTATTTTGCAAGCTGCGAGCCGTTGGTGGTCAGCGTCAGTTCATCCAATGCGCCGGACTTGAGGTGCCGCGACAGCGAGGCGAACAGCGTCATCATGCCCCGCCGCACCAGCGGCTCGCCGCCGGTCAGCCGGAGCTTGCGCACGCCCTTGGCGACGAACGCCGAGCACAGCCGGTCGAGTTCCTCCAGCGAAAGCAGGTCGGCCTTCGGCAGGAATGACATATGCTCGGACATGCAATAGACGCAGCGGAAGTCACAGCGATCCGTCACCGACACGCGCAGATAGGTGATCGCCCGGGCAAATGGGTCGATCAGCGGCGCCGGATGTCCGGCGGCGCGGTGGAGATTGAGCGGGGGGCCGGCGATGTTCATGGCGATCCTTGGACATTAGCCCGGATTGGACCGGGCGGCGACCCGGCAGGGGCTTGTTCTTACTGCTATATATAGGACCGATCGGGCGTTTTGGGAGATTGAAAATGGCCGCCGCCGCTGAAACCACCCCTTGGCCGACCGAATTGCGCCTCGCCAAGGACCGCAAAACCCTGAGCGTGGCCTTCGACACCGGCCAGAGCTATGCCCTCGATGCGGAGTACCTGCGGGTCATGAGCCCCAGCGCCGAGGTGCAGGGCCACTCTCCCGAGGAGCGCAAAACCCAGCCCGGCAAGCGCAATGTCTCGATCCTCGAGATACACCCGATCGGCAATTACGCCGTTAGGCTCACCTTCGACGACATGCACTCCAGCGGCATCTACAGCTGGGACTATCTTGCCGAACTCGGCCGCGACCGCGGCCGCCGCTGGCAGGAGTATCTCGACGAACTCGCCGGCAAGGGGCTCAGTCGCGATCCGGCCCCGCGAAAGTAGCTACCGCACGATCACCGTGGTGCCGATCGCCACGCGCTCGTACAGATCCTTCACGTCATCGTTGATCATGCGGAAGCAGCCGGACGACTCCGCCTGGCCGATCGAGTCGGGGTCGTTTGAGCCGTGGATGCGGTAGAGCGTGCTGCCAAGGTACATGGCGCGCGCGCCAAGCGGGTTGTCCTCGCCGCCGGCCATTTGCGCCGGCAGTCCTTTTTGACGCGCGCGCATCTGCGGCGGCGGCGTCCAGGTCGGCCATTCCTTCTTGGCAGACACCTTGTGGGTGCCGCGCCATTGGAAGCCCGCGCGCCCGACGCCGATCGTATACCGGAAGGCGTTGCCGCCATCCTGCACAAGGTAAAGCCGCCGCTCGGCGGTGTTGACCACAATGGTTCCGGGCTTTTCGGCGCCGCTGTAGTTCACCTTGGTGCGGGTGGCGTCCGAGCCGCCCCAGCCGAAGAAGTTGTAGTTTTTCGCGCGCGGCGATCCGCCCATCAGCATCTGCTGGCGCTCGTTTTCGTATTGGGCCTGGGCTGCGCCGGCCGAGCCGAGCAGGGTGGCGGCGGCGACGATTGCTGCGAGAATGCGAAAGGTCATGCGATGGCTCACTAACGTTTGGAAGGTTTGTTGAGGTTGGCCAGGATCTGCTTCGCGTTGTCGTTGCCGGCTTGCTCGGCCATGGTCAGCCAGTCTTTCGCTTTGCTCATGTCCTTGCGGCCGCCGACGCCGTTGGCGTAGAGCCGGGTCAGATTGAGCATCGCGACATCGTCGCCTTTGGTTGCGCTCTTTTCATAAAGTTCGCGCGCCAGCGTGGCATTCTGCGGCACGACCACGCCTTTTTCGTTGAACAGGCCGACATTGTAAAGCGCGCGGGCGTGGCCGAGATCGGCGGCGCGCTTGTAAAGGTTGTAGGCCTTGGTGAGATCGGCGGAAACGCCGGTGCCGCGCTCGTACAGCATGCCGAGACGGGTCATGGCGGGCGCCAGGTTTTTCTCGACGCCGACCTCATAATAGAAGCGCGCCCGCGCCAAATCCTTCTTGGCGCCGATACCGTCTTCGTACATTGAGGCGAGCGCGATCAGCGCCAGCTCGTTGCCGAGTTCGAAGGCGCGGTTGTAGTGGGCGATCGCCGAGACGTAGTCCTTGGCGGCGAAGGCGGCGCGGCCAAGCTGATAGGGGAAGCGGCTGATGCCGGGAAACTGCTTGATGGCGTCGTCGCAGGCCGCGATGGCCTCGGCCGTCTTAATATCGTCGAGTTTGACGCCTTTGACCAGCTTCACCCGCTCGGTGTCTTCCGGCGCGCCTGCCAGCGTATCGCAAGCGTTGACCGCAGCGGGATCGCGCGCCACCGCGCGCGCCGCCGCCACTTCGGCGGTGCCGTTGATGTAGAATCGGGTCCGCGACAACTGGCCGTACATGAACGGCGTCTGCTTGTTCTGCGTCGCGCGCCTGACTTCGTCACGCACATTCCGAAAGAAGAAGTTGATCTCCATGTGCGGTTCGTTGATGTACTTCAGGATCGCGGCGGTCAGCGCGCTGTTGCGTCCGGTGTGCAAAATCGCTTGCAATATTGACCCCCTGACGGGGGATATTCGCGTTCAATTCCGACCCCCTCTGACGTGATGTGTCAGCGTCCTTCCCTTTGGCCTTGGCGGCCGGGAAGGGCTGGCGGGGATGATTGGCGTGGACA
>JAPLPD010000221.1 GCA_026400395.1 Alphaproteobacteria bacterium
ACGCACGACGCCCGCCCGTTCGCGCTCCGACGCGCTCATCGTCAGTAATCCCCTGTCCATCAATGCCCCGTCGAATCAAACTCGAAAAGGGGACATTCTCACTTTGCACAAAGGGGACATTCTCATTGTGCGCTAACAGGACAGCCTCAGCCCTTGCAAATTCGCCTGTTTTTACGTATGTTTATCCCATCCCACCGAACGTAGGCGGATGCAGTCGAGTCCCGGACCCGAGTATTCGGATCGGCCGTCGCATCAGGGTCAGGCCTCCTAACCTCCAAGCCCAGCCCAAAACCTGACTCCCAAGACCTACTCCTTCTTTCGTTTTCCCTGTCTTTCCGCCCGCGCCGTTTGTTTTTTCGGTCGCCGGCGGGCATCCCCTTAAGGACCACCTGCATGCGGGAAATGAAACTACAAGACCTGAAATCCAAGTCTCCGCCGGAGCTTCTGGCGTTTGCCGAGGAGCAGGAAATCGAGAACGCCAGCACCATGCGTAAGCAGGAGCTGATGTTCGCCATCCTCAAGCAGTTGGCGCTGAAGGAAATCGACATCATCGGCGAAGGCGTCGTCGAGGTGCTGTCCGACGGCTTCGGCTTCCTGCGCTCGCCCGACGCGAATTATCTCCCCGGCCCGGACGACATCTATGTTCCGCCCTCGCAGATCCGTCGATTCGGCCTGCGCACCGGCGACACCCTGGACGGCCAGATTCGCAGCCCCAAGGAGGGCGAGCGCTATTTCGCGCTTCTCAAGGTTAACACGATCAATTTCGAGGACCCCGAAAAGGCCCGCCACAAGATCAACTTCGACAACCTGACGCCGCTGTATCCCGACGAGCGGCTGAAGATGGAGCACGAGGATCCGACCAAGAAGGATCTCTCGCCGCGCGTCATCGACATCGTCGCGCCGATCGGCAAGGGCCAGCGTGCACTGATCGTTTCGCCGCCCCGCACCGGCAAGACCGTGCTGTTGCAGAACATCGCTCACGCGATCACCGCCAATCACCCCGAGTGCTATCTGATCGTTCTGCTGATCGACGAGCGCCCGGAAGAAGTCACCGACATGCAGCGCTCGGTGAAGGGCGAGGTGGTATCCTCGACCTTCGACGAGCCGGCCTCGCGCCACGTCGCCGTCGCCGAAATGGTCATCGAGAAGGCCAAGCGCCTGGTCGAACACGGCCGCGACGTCGTGATCCTGCTCGATTCGATCACCCGCCTCGGCCGCGCCTACAACACCGTGGTGCCGTCATCCGGCAAAGTGCTGACCGGCGGCGTCGACGCCAACGCCCTGCAGCGGCCGAAGCGCTTCTTCGGCGCCGCGCGCAACATCGAAGAGGGCGGATCGCTGACCATCATCGCCACGGCCCTGATCGACACCGGCAGCCGGATGGACGAAGTCATCTTCGAGGAATTCAAGGGCACCGGTAACTCGGAGCTTATTTTGGACAGAAAGGTCGCCGACAAGCGCACCTTCCCGGCCATGGACATCACGCGTTCAGGAACTCGTAAGGAAGAATTGCTGACCGACCCGGCCGTGCTCAAGAAAATGTACGTCCTGCGGCGCATTCTTAACCCGATGGGAACGATGGATGCGATTGACTTCCTTTTGGACAAGCTCCGCAACACCAAGAGCAACGCCGAATTCTTCGAGTCGATGAACACCTGATGCACCCACTCCGAACGGCCCTTATCGCGTTGGTTTTGAGTGCCTCCGCGATGGGGCCGGTGTTCGGTATCACGTCGGTTAACGTGTTCGGGCTGAAGGCGCCGGAAGAGATCGACGGCTTCACGCTCAACGATTCGACCAATTTCGAGAAGATCCGTCCGGGCGACGGTTACGGGCTGGACTATTCCAAGTCCGGCTGGAAGCTCGACGTTTTCATCTACGACCTCAAGCGGGCCGCCATTCCAGACGATGCCAAGTCGGCGATCGTGCGCGCCGAGTTCGAGCGCGGGCGCGCCGATGCGTTCCTGGCGCAGCCGCGCGGGCTCTACAGCCAGGTCTATCTGCGGCGGAATTTTACCGTCGAGGACGGCAGCAAGCGCACCCGTTTCCAGTGCGCGGCGTTTCATCTGACCCGCGAGGGCGCAAAGCCGCAGGATGGTTTCTTTTGCGTCACCGCCTGGAACAACAAGTTCGTCAAATTCCGGCTGACGACGCTATCCGACAGCCAGACCGAGGCGACCGCCCGCAAGTTCGTCGCTTCCTGGATACCGGTGCTGTGGGGGCCCGGCGGCGGCCCGGCGGTGTCCCGCGCCGAGGCGGCTCGGCCTGAGCCGCGGGCGCAAGCCCACCCTCGCGCGGCACGGCCGCAGCCGGTTCGGCGCGTCCCGGCCCGTCCGCGCTTCAAGTGCCCGGACGGCTACATCTGCGAAACGCGGTAGCGCTCGACCGACCTTCCTAGGCGGAAGCCCGCATTCCGTTGACCGCCGCCGCGATCTGCTCCGGATCAGTCACCGGCAGCGAACATGTCTGACTGACACACACAAATGCTGCACTTCCTGCTGCAACAATTTTCGCCTGGGCGGGATGCCCCGGCGGTAGCGCATCCGCGGTCGGCGCCCGCAAGATCACCCGGCTGACGAACGGCAGCTTGAGTGCCGCCGCGGCGAAGCGCCCGGCGTCCGGGCCGGTCACCACGATCTCTGCGAGATGCAGCCGCATGTCGAGCGCGTTCAGCAGCGCGGCGTGCTGGAACAGGTTGTCGGCGGCGCCCGCCAGCACCCCGTCGAACAGCCCGTCGGCCTGCTCGCGCCATTTCGCGTCACCGGTCAAGGCGGCGAGCCGGACCAGATTTTGCGCAGCAATCGAGTTCGGATTGGGTGTGGCGTCGTCGCTGGTCGAGGCCGGGCGGACCACCAGCCCTTCGGCGTCGTCGGCGGTGAGGAAATAGCCGCCGTTGCCGGGATTGCCGTAATGGGTGTCGAAGGCCCGCTGCCAGGCCAGGGCCTGGTCTAGATAGGCCGCCTTGCCGGTCGCCTCGTAGAGCGCTAGGGCCGCCTTGATCATGTTGGAAAAGTCCGACGCCATGGCCGGATAGAGCAGCCGCCCCTGCCGCCACGAATGTCCGAGCCGGTCGCCTTTGGTCATGGCATGGGCGATGAAGTCGAAGGCGCGGGCGCCTATGTCGATCCAAGATGTCTCGCCGAGCATCGACCCGGCGCTGGCCAGGGCGGCGATCGTCAGGCCGTTCCAATCGGCGAGTACCTTGTCGTCGAGGCCCGGTCTGATGCGCTCTTCCCGCAGCATAAATAGCGGCTGGCGCAGCAAAGCCAAGCTGGCCTCATCATTTATGCTGCGCGGTAAGTTGTTGAGGCGATTGAGGATATTATGACCCTCAAAATTGCCCCCCTCGCTGACGTCGTAATGCTCCACAAAAAGTGCAGCATTTTCGGCGCCGAGTATCCGGTCGATCTCGACCTTTGACCAGACGTAGAACTTGCCCTCCTCGCCTTCCGAATCGGCGTCGAGAGAGGCGCAAAACGCGCCGTCTGGGGTGGTCATCTCCCGTTGCAGCCAGCCGACCGTTTCCACGGCGCGCTGCCGGAACAGCGGATCGCCGGTCCGGGCGTGAGCGAGCGCCAACAGCTCCAGGAGCTGGGCGTTGTCGTAGAGCATCTTCTCGAAGTGCGGCACCAGCCAGCGCTCGTCGGTCGAATAGCGCGAGAAGCCGCCGCCGAGATGGTCGTAGATGCCGCCCTCGCAAATGCGCTCGAGGGTGTGCTCGATCAGCTTGAAATAGCGGTCCTCTCCGCTGCGAAGCCCGGCCCGCCAGATCAATTCATAGAGCGCCGAATTGGGGAACTTTGGCGCCCCGCGCAGGCCCCCGTTGGTGGTATCGAACGCCCCGCCCAGCCGCTGGGCGAAGCCGTCCAGCTCGGCTGTGCCGAGCACCACCTTCCCGGCGGGCCGCGCCTCCTTGGCCAGCCGCTCCATCAGGGCGTCGCGGTTCTGGCCGATTTTTGCCGGTTCCTCGCGAAACAGCCGCGAAACCTCGCGCAGCACATCGACGAAGGCCGGCCGGCCGTAACGCGACGTGGGCGGGAAATACGTTCCGCCCCAAACCGGTTCACCCTGCGGGGTCAGGAACATGGTGAGTGGCCACCCTCCCTGCTCGCCCAGATGATGCAGCGCGGCCATGTAGATCTGATCGATGTCGGGCCGCTCCTCGCGGTCCACCTTGATGTTGACGAACAGCTCGTTCATCACCGCCGCGGTTGCTCCGTCCTCGAAGCTCTCGTGGGCCATGACGTGGCACCAGTGGCAGGCGGCGTAACCCACAGACAGCAGGATCGGCCGGTTTGAGGCTTGCGCCTCGGCCAGCGCCTCGGGACCCCAAGGCCACCAGGCCACCGGGTTGTTTTTGTGCTGCAGGAGGTACGGACTGGTTTCGCCAGCTAGTCTATTGTCCGGCCCACGCTGGTCTTTCGGTTCCGCCGGGGGGGTGCTGGACGATCCTTGTTTGGTCATGGGCAATTTTACGACAATTGGTTGTAGGCGCCACCGGGGTGCCACCGGGGTAGCGGAAGCCTTGCATTTGGGTTATGTATAGTTTGCCTAGACGAGATGTCAGCCTGACACTCGTGTGTTCGGCGAACATCTGAAGACTTGTTCTTCTTGAAGACTTGGAGACTGATAGTGGCTACAGGCACTGTGAAGTGGTTCAACCCGACCAAGGGTTACGGCTTTATCCAGCCGCAGGGTGGTGGCAAGGATGTGTTCGTTCACATCTCCGCTGTTGAGCGCGCAGGACTGAGCACCCTCAACGAAGGCCAGAACGTTGAGTATGAAATCGTCGCAAACCGCGGCAAGGAATCGGCGGAAAATCTCAAGGTGAGATAAGTTCGCGGAGCAGGCGACGGGCGTTTTCGCTTGCCGCCGGTTTTGGTTCTAGGATTAGAAAGCCCGGCGGTTGCGCCGGGCTTTTTTGTTGGGACAAGCGTGCGGTTAGAGCAAGTCGTTCCTGCGAGTGCAGCGCGCTCCCTCTCCCCATTGGGGAGAGGGGGTTCGGCCTCTCGGTAGGGCGTATCCCCTCACCCACCGCACTTCGTGCGGCGACCTCTCCCTATGGGAGAGGTGAATAGGAGTTTGCGGCAGCGGTCGAATTCCATTTCGACGAATCGGACTCTTACCGATACAAATCCGCCCGCGTCGGCGGCAGGCCCGAGGGCCCGCGCTTTCGCTTGCTTGCGAGCACCTGATAGAGCCCGATGGTGTTCCGCTCGAACGCCATTGAGCAACCGGCGAAATATGCCAGCCAGATTCGCGTGAGCGGTGCACCGATCTCGCGATCGGCCGCGGCGCGGTTGCGGTCAAGGTTGTCGTGATACATCCGGCACGCGATCTGGAAATGCTCGCGCCAGGACTCCACGTCGTGAACCTCGAAGCCGAACCGCTCGAGGTTGGTCAGCGTCATGCCGATGTGGTCGAACTCGCCGCCGGGCAGCACGTATTTGGTCAGCGCAGATCGCTCGGCGCGCTTCTTGCGGAAGGTCTTTTCATTGCGTTTGGCCGGCCGGGTGATGGCGTGGTGCATGAACAGGCCGTCCGGCTTCAGCAGCCGGTGGATCGTGCCGTAGTAGCGCGGATGGTTCTCGTAGCCGACGTGCTCGGACATTTCGAGCACCGAGATCTTGTCGAACTGTCCCTCCACAGTGGTGTAGTCGCGCAGCTCGATGGTGACGCGGTCGCCCAGGCCGAGGCGCGCGATCTTGTCGGTGGCGAAACGGAATTGCTCCTTCGATAGCGTCACGCCGTGGGCGCGAACCCCATGATTCTGTGCTGCGTGGCAGATCAACGCGCCCCATCCGCAGCCGATGTCGAGATAGGTCTCGCCGGGTTTGAGGCGGAGCCGCCGGCACACCATTTCGAGTTTGTCGCGCTGCGCGGTGGTGAGATCGTTGTTCCAGTCCGTGTAATAGGCGCAGCTGTAGACCATCTCGGGATCGAGGATGAGCTGATAAAAGGCGTTCGACAGGTCATAATGGAAGTGGATGTTCTTCTTGTTTTGCTCGGCGCTGCCGTCGCTCGGGCGATCGTCGGGAATCGCTTCGAGCGGCCACGGCCCGCCGCGCGGCACGAACAGGAAGCGCGCCGCCATCCGCAGCAGGGACATCCGGCCGACCGTCTTCACCCGCATTCCCCGGATGACGCTCTGATTTCCGCAACGCTCACGCCGATTCAGATATAGGCATCAGCACCTTATCCTGGATCGAGCGAGGCGATCATGGCGCACCCAGCGGGTGAATCGGACTCGGACGTTCCTCGGCTC
>JAPLPD010000358.1:0-12301 GCA_026400395.1 Alphaproteobacteria bacterium
AGCGGCTCCGGCTCGGCGGGCGGCTCTTCCACAGGCGCGGTTTCGACCGGAGGGAGGTCCAGGGCCACGGCTTCGAGCGGCGCGGGGTCGGCGTCCGGAGACTCGTCGGGGGCAGTCGCCAGCGCGGCGGCGACCTCGGGCTCCATCGCCGCCGCGGTGGGCTCGGCCACCGGTTGAACCCAAACCAGCGATGCGATCAGTGGCTCCGGCTCGGCGGGTTGCTCGTCCACGGTCGCGGTTTCGACCGGAGGGTGGGCCACGGCTTCGACCGGAGGGAGGTCCAGGTCCAGGGTCACGGCTTCGAGCGGCGCGGGTTCGGTCTTTTGCGGTGCGTTGGGCGTGGTGTCCGGCGCGTTGGCAGAAATCGAATCCCGCAGCGCCTCCACCATGGCCGTCAGCATGGCGACGGAGGGCGCGTCGAGGCCGTCGCTCTCGGCCGGCGGCGCGATCTCAACGGCCAGCGGCGTTTCGTGATCCGTGCCGACGACATTCGGTCCGAGCCGGGACACGACGTCGGAGACGGTCGGCACCTGGTTGCGTTCCGCCGGCATCTCGGCCAATGCGTCAGCCTGCGGCGCGAGTTCCGCCGGTGGGACAATCGCTGTGGGCGCCGCCGCCTCGATCGGCGGCGACGGGCCGCCGACGATCTCGATCATCCCATCGACGCGGTGCTCGAACTCGTCGAGCAGGAGCGCGCTGGTTTCGGAATCGGCCACGGCCTTGGCCCGGGCGATGGCCTGCGCCATGTCGGCGAGAGACGTCCGCAGGCGGCCGAGCACGGCGCGCTCGTCGCGCACCGCGGTCTCCAGGCGGCCGAGCGCGGCGAGAATAAGCGCGGAGTCAGCGCTCACGTCGGCGCGGGCATCGGCCGGCTCGGGCGAATGCGCCATAGGCTCGCTTGACGATGGTGCGCCTGACATGGTCTCGCTTCGTTGGGGCCCGCGCGGCTGAACTGGGCGGCTTCACCAATCTGCACGATCGTAGACGCGAGGCAAACCGATCGATGGCCGCGCCGCCCGACTTCTCCACCGACAGATTCGCCTTGAAATTGGGGCTGTTTTACGCGGCCTATTTCGTGTTCGGCGGCGTACAATTGCCATTCTTCCCGCTCTGGCTGGAATCGAGGGGCCTCGACCCGCGCACCATCGGCGTGGTGATCGCGGTTCCAATGGTCGTGCGAATCATCGCGACGCCGATCATCACCCACCAGGCTGACCGCCGCCGCGCGCTGAAATCCACATTGGTTCTGGCCTCGATGGCGGCGACCGTGGCGATGACAGTGCTCGGGCTGGTGCAGGGTGCGCCGGCGATCCTGCTGACCTTCATCGTGGCGGCGTTCGCATTCTCTCCGGTGCTGTCGCTGACCGACGCCTATGCGCTGAACGGGCTGACGGCGCGCGGCCGCGCCTACGGCCCGGTGCGGCTGTGGGGCTCGGTCGCCTTCATCGCCGGGAACGTGGGTGCTGGATTCCTTCTGGAGTGGTTCGCGCCGGGATTTCTAATCTGGTTGATCGTCGGATCGCTGGCGGTTTCGGTGATCGCGGCGCTGGCGCTGACGCCGGTGGCGGCGGCGCCGCATGCGCCGGATGCGCCGCGTGCCTCGCCCAAGGTCCTGCTGCGCAACCCGATGTTCCTCGCCATTGCGCTGGCGTCAGGCATGATCCAGAGCAGCCATGCGCTCTATTACGGCTTCTCGACCCTGCAATGGCGCGCCGCGGGTCTCGACGGCACCATCATCGGGCTACTCTGGGGGCTCGGCGTCGCGGCGGAGGTGGCGCTGTTCGCGCTGTCCGGACGGCTGCCGGCCCAACTACGCCCGACCACCTTGATCGCCATTGGTGCAACCGGCGCGATCGTTCGATGGTCGGCGATGGCGTTCGATCCGCCGGTGGCGTTGCTGCCGGTGCTGCAACTGCTGCACGGCGGCTCGTTCGCGGCCACTCATCTCGGACTGATGGGCTTCATGGCGCGCGGGGTGCCGCGGGAACTCGCCGCCACCGCCCAGGGGTTCGTCTCGACCTGGTCGGGTCTGGTCAACGCCTCGGCGACGTTCGTCTCGGGCTTTGTCTATGCGGCGACCGGGAGCCTCGCCTACTTGGTGATGGCGGCGATGGCGACAGTGGGACTGGTCAGCGCGCTCACCGCCGCGCGGCGCTGGCAATCCGGATGATGCCTAGCGGATCCAGTCGTCCGAGCGGCACTCGGGGTACATCGACGTCAACTCGGTGCCGCGCAGGAACATCATCTTCGGCGATAGCCCGCCGCGCGCGCTGATCCACTTGCGGATGTTCTGCGGATAGAGGTCCCACAGCGCCTGGGTGCCGACCGCGCTCGGAACCGGCTTGCCGTTGGTGCCGGGCATCCAGGCAGCGTGGAATCCGAGCATGGCCTTGCGCGTCACGCAGATGCGGTTGCGGGGAACGATGCCAAGCACCAGCGTGCAGGCCGACAGGCAGGCGCCGTCGATCACCACCCGTTCGCCCGAATTGCGCACTTCAGAATACTGATCGACATAGGCGCCGATCCGGCCGCCGACATCGTCGCTGATCCGCATCGTCGCGGACGCGCTGGCCAGCATCGAAAATGTTAAAAGAGCGGCTCCGAGCAAAGTCGCGCGAACACGCATGACTCCGATTCCCCAACCCCAGTAACGCCGCAACTCCTTTAAAGCAATTAACCATGCGGGATGGAAGCCCCAAAATTAACCTTGTGCGCGCTTTGTTGCGGACACTGCGGGAACTGTAAGCTTTTGGGACAACGTAAGAATTTGTTCCTCGGCGCAGGACGTTTGTCGGCATTTGCGCCCACTTGCCGAGGCCCGGATTTTCACGCCGCTGTCCGTTCACAACAGGTGACGATCGGCTATTTTTTTTGCATCCAGAATTGGTACATCCCGGCTAACGCCCGTGGATTTTCGGTCTCATAGCGATGCCACTGCGCGAGATCGGTCATGGCGGTGTCGCCGGGAAATTGCCGTGCGTAGTTGCGTTGCGTTTGCGGATCGAGTTCGAAGCCGAGGAATTGCAGGCCGTTTGCTTCGATGAACGACGCAATTTGCGGCACGGTCAAGTGATGCTCCTGGACGTGGAACAGGAGGTCGCGGCATTCGCTGACACTGAAGAAATCCGTGTTCAGCGTGACGTCCTTGAGCCGCGAGCCGTCGGGTTGATTGAACAGTTCCTGGCGGCATCGGCGAATGTCGGCGGCGGTCGAGCCGTGGCCGCGCTCGGCGATGAACTCGCGCGCCGCGACCACGTCGCGCCTCGCCGCCTCGCTGTAGAGGCCGAGCAGCATGATCCCGTGCGGCCGCAGCAACGACAGCAGCACGCGCCAGCCGGCAAATGGATCGGCCAGATGGTGCAGCACGCCGCCGGCCTCGATGACGTCGAAGGTCCGGCCGATCGTGCCGAGCTTCATGATGTCGGCCTGGGCGAAGCGGATGTTGAGGCCCAGCGCGCGGGTCTGCCGCTGCGCATAGCTGAGACTGGCGAGACTCAGATCTACGGCGAGCACTGGGGCGGCCTTGAACCGCGAGGCCGTATCGATCGAATGCTGGCCGGTGCCGCAGCCGGCGACCATGATCTCGACGTCGCCGCTCTTGCCCAGTTCGACGAACGGCGCCCGCGGAAAGCGTTCACGAATGAAGGCGTCGACGGTTTTCGGCGCGGCGGCAGGCGCGGCCTTCACCCACTGTGGATAGGGGTTTTCTTCGTATTGCTGAGGCACCTCCGCCGTTACGCCGTCGCCGATGGGGGTGAGCGCGGGGATGGCAGCGGCGATGCGCTGCTCTTCCAAGGGCGCAGCCACCTGCTGCGTCAGCAGGGCGCCGACGGGTTCCGGCCACGGCCTGTCGAGCAGGGTGCCTGCGTTGGGCAGGGTGTGTAGCGGCACGTAGGCTGCGACGGTCGCGAGCAGCAGCGCCGGGATGGCGTTGCTGGAAGACAGCGCGCGCACCAATTCGTCGCGCAGCGACCGCACCTGCTCGCTCTCCGCGTCGGATTGCGCGAAGACGTAGTTGCCGATGAAGCACTGTCGGGCGAGGGCGCAGTAAAGCGCGAGCTCCGGCTCGGTGACGGCGTCGCCGGATCGGACGGCGGCAAGGAGATTGAAGCGCAGCGTGGTGACAAACCGTTCCAGACCCAGCGTGCAGACCGGGGCCGATTGCAGCAAAGCGCGGAACAACTCGTCCTGGGCGACCTCTGACAGGCTTGCGGGACTGAGCAAATCTACGGCCGGCAAGATCCTCGGCCACGCTTCCGCGGCGCGGGCCATGCCATCGCGGATCGCCGGATTGAGCGTCAGGAAGGCCGTGCAGGCCGGGGTAAATTCGGACTGGCGGCCCCATGGCTCGGTCAGCGCTCGCAGCAGCAGGCCGCGCAGATATCCCGCGTCGGCCATGCCCGAATGCATCAGCGGCGAGCGCAGGCACGCGGCGACCAGGAGTTTGATCGGTGGCGTTTCTGCGATGGCGAGCGCACGCCGCGCCAGGGCGAAGGCGCCAGCCACCTGTCCCTCAGATAGCAGCAGCAGGGCGAGCGCTTGCAGCGCGTCGGACGAATCCGGGTTCTGCGTCAGTGCGCGCTGGTAGGCGGCGCGCGCCTCGTCGAAGCGCAGTTGCGCCGAGAGGACATTTCCGCAGCCGATCCACGCTTCCGTGTGGCCGGGATTAAGCGTCAGCGCCTTTTCGAAAGCAGCCAGCGC
Organism: Alphaproteobacteria bacterium; assembly: GCA_026400395.1. Lineage (GTDB taxonomy): Bacteria > Pseudomonadota > Alphaproteobacteria > Rhizobiales > Xanthobacteraceae > Z2-YC6860. The sequence goes on from JAPLPD010000358.1 coordinate 4,702, forward strand.
ATCGTCTGGGCGCAGCATTTCGAGAGAGACGTTGCCGCGGCCAAGCCATGCCTCGACGAAACTCGGCTTTAACGCCAGCGCCTTGTCGTAGGCGGCAAGCGCCTGGCTATGACGCTTGAGATTGCGCAGCACGTTACCGCGGTTGCCGTGGGCGTCGGCCATTCGGGGCTCAAGCGCGATGGCCCGGTCGAGGCTTTGGAGCGCTTCGTCGAAGTGCCCAAGCTTGCGCAGCACCGAGCCCCGGTTGTTGTGCGCGTCGGCGATGGCCGGTTGCAGCGTGATCACCCTGTCGAGGAGCGCCAACGCATCGGCTGACTCGTTGTCTCGGGTATGGCAATCGGCCAGCACCAGCAGGGCCTCGACGTTGTCGGGACTGGCGGCGGCGGCCTGTTCGGCGATCCCGCGCGCCTCGCACTGCTTGTCCTGGCGCAGCAGCACCACCGCGAGATTGGTAAGGACGGACGCGCTGCCCGGCAGGAACGACAGGGCGTCTCGAAGCTTCAGCTCCGCGTTCGGGAAGTCCGACGCGTCGATGAAATCCAGCGCCGCGTAGAAATGCTGCTTGGCCTGCTCGACGCTCATCCGTAATGCTCTCAGCAGTTTCGCACTATACCGCGGACAACGGTTTACTCGATCCGGATGTTGGCGGCGCGCGCCACCGTCGACCACTTCTGGTTTTCGCGAACAAGAAAAGCGCCGAACTGCTCCGGCGACAGAGCCCTGCCGCCGACGCCGAGCTTGGCGAAGGTCGAGCCAAGCTCGGCCGAATTCAACCCCGCGTTCATCGCCTCGTTGAGCCGGTGGACGATCTCCGGCGGCGTACCGGCGGGAGCCGCGAGCGCGGTGAACGAGGTCGAGACGAAATCGGGCAGGCCGCTCTCGATCATGGTCGGGAGGTCCGGCGTCTGCGGATTGCGCGCCTCGCCGGTGGACGCGATGCCGCGCAATTTGCCGTCGTGGATGAGTTGCACGAGGACCGAGGGATTCTCGAAGGTGAGTTGCACCTGGCTCGCCATGATGTCGGTGATCGCCGCCGCTGTGCCCTTGTACGGAACGTGGACGATATCGATGGCGGCGCGCTGCTTGAACATCTCGCCAATCATGTGCGGCGGCGTCCCGAACCCGGGCGAGGCGAAGTTGATCTTGCCGGGATGGGATTTGGCATGGGCGATCAGCTCGGTCACCGTCCGCACCGGCAGCTTCGGATCGGCGACCAGTAGGTTGGTGCTGGTGGAGAACAGCGCGATCGGGGCGAAATGCTTGATCGGGTCGTAGCCGATGTTGACGTAGACGGCGGGGCCGACCGCGAAGGTTGCGGTGTTGCCGAACAGCAGCGTGTAGCCATCCGGCTCGGCGGTGGAGACCGTCTTGGTGGCGATCGAGCCGCCGGCACCCGCGCGGTTGTCGATGATGACGTTCTGGCCGAGCCGGCTGGACAATTGCTGGGCGGCAAGCCGCGCCATGGTGTCGGCCGGCCCGCCCGGCGCGAACGGGACGATCATTTTGATGACGCGGTTCGGATACGTCAGGGTTTGGGCGCGGGCGATGCGGGGCCATGCAATGCCGGAAGCGAGGGCGCCGGTCAGCAGTGCGCGGCGGCCGATGGCCGGGCCGATTCTCGAAACGGGCATGGCGTCCTCCGGAGTTCGCGGTTCTCGATCGCCGCCTGGGCGATCCTAGATTGGGAGAACCGGACCCGGCAATTCATTCCCCGAAATCCGGGTCCGGCGGACCGGCCGGCCTGCCCGAGGGCGGACCATGGCAGCGATGTTCTTATTCAGCGGCATCATGTCGCCCGGACTGGTGCGCCGATCGGCCCCCCCGTTATGTTGCAATGCAGCGAGACCGGAAGGCGATAAGCTTTCGGCCAGATTGCAGCCTGCCAACCGGCAACACCGTCCGCCGGCCGAGAAACCTCTTATGTCGACCACGGCCCCTGCCGGAACCACGCAGCCTCGCAAACTGATTGCGCAGCTTGCACTGGGCGCAGTTCTGATCGCGTCCTGGGAGGCGGCGGCGGTGTGGTTGGTCGATCCGTTCTTCATCGGCCGGCCGAGCGCCATCGCGGTGCGGCTGTGGGACGTTTTCGTTCACGGCGACATGTGGAACCACACCGGCGTCACGCTGCTGCATTCGGTGGTCGGCTTGGTGCTCAGCCTGGCGATTGGCGTGCCGATCGGCATCCTGTTCGCCGCCAAGCGTTCGGTGGCCGACACCGTCGAGCCTTACTTCCTCGGCTTCTACAGCCTGCCGCGGGTAGCGCTGGCGCCGCTGTTCATCCTTTGGTTCGGCATCGGCTCGGTCTCCAAGATCATGATGGCGTTCTCGATGGTGGTGTTCATCGTGATCCTGAACACCCACGAGGGACTGCGCGGCGTCGATCGCGACCTCGTCGATATGCTGAAGACGATGCGGGCGTCGAAATTTTATGTGCTGCGCAAGGTTCTGCTGCCGTCGATCGTGCCGTGGATATTCGCGTCGGTTCGCGTCGGCATCGGTCTTGCTTTGGTTGGCGCGGTGATCGGCGAGTTGCTCGGCGCCAACCGCGGGCTCGGCTGGTACGTCGAATACTCCGCCGGCCGCGTCGATATCACCGGCGTGTTCGCGGGCCTCGCGGTGCTGGCTGTGCTCGGCATGACGTTGAACGAAATCGTCAAGGCGATCGAAAGCCGCGTCACCGAGGGCCGTTACTGATGCCCGACGTGCGCGATATTCAACCCGAAAGGAGATTCTTCATGCGTTCCATCCTGCGGTTTGCGGTTCTGGGGGCCGCTGCGCTCGGTCTCGCGCTGCCTGCGCCGGCCGGCGCCCAGACCGTGCTTAAAATGGGTGTGGCCTCCGTGAACGAAGGGCTGCTGGCGCTCCGCGTCGCCAACGACCAGGGCTATTTCAAAGCCGAGGGCATTGCCGTGGAATTCATCGATTTCCGCGGCGGCGGTCCGGCGGTGCAGGCGTTCGCCGGCGGCAGCGTCGATTTCTGCATCTGCGCGGCGGATCATGTGGTGCGGCTGTCCAACCGCGGGCTCGATGCGCGCATCATCGTGGGGCTCGACGAGCATCACTCCTACGCGCTGATGGCGAAGGCCGACAGCCCGTACACCGATATGAAATCGCTGCAGGGCAAGCGCGTCGGCATCACCTCGCCGGGCAGCCTCACCGACAACACCGTGCGGTGGGAGATCAAGAAGACCGGGCTGCAGGCCGAGCGCGACTTCCAGATCATCGGCGCCGGCGGCGGCGCGTCGATGCGCGCGGCGATCGAGACCGGGCAGGTGGAAGCGGGCGCGGTCGTCACCACCGAGGTGGCCGACTATCTCCGCACCGGAAAATTCAAGATCGTCACCGACTGGCGGCCGACGCGTTACGCGGCGCTGGTCGTGATCGGCCGTCAGCGATGGGTTGACGCCAACCCGGCCCTGGCGGAGGCGCTGGTGGCTGCGATTGGCAAGGGCGCGGGTCTGATCCAGACCGACTCGGCGGCCACGGCCAAGAGTGTGAAGCTGCTGTATCCGAACTTCGACGACGCCCAGTCGCTCGAGATCGCGCAAGCCGCCAAGCTGCGTCTGTCGAAGGACGGCAGCGTGTCGGCGGAGGCGTTCGCGACGATGCAGGAGGTGGTCATGGTGTCGGACGCGTCGCTGAAAAAGGTCAACCAGGCCGACGTCGATCTGCAGCCGAAACTGGCGAAGTGACGGTGGGCGTGGATTCGGCCGCGATGGGCATCGCCCCAACCGAACCGGCGGCGGTCGCAGCCGCGGCGCGGCCGACCGCGATGCTGTCGCACGTCTCGATGTCCTATGACGGGGGCTGGAGGTGCTGCACGACATCGACTTCACCCTGCGCGATGGAGAATTTCTCTCCATCGTCGGCCCCAGCGGCTGCGGCAAGTCGACGATCCTGCGGCTGATTTCGGGTCTGGTGCCGCCGTCGAGCGGCCGGATCGAGATGCCGGGCGAGCCCGGCAAACCGGCCAACGTCGGTTTCATGTTTCAGCGCGACGCGTTGCTGCCGTGGGCGGACGTTCGGGCCAATATCGCGGTCGGGCTGGAGTGCGCCGGCGTTCCGGCGGAGCAGCACGCCGCGCGCATCGACGGCCTGCTCGAACTGCTCGGCCTGGCCGAGTTCGGCGCCTACTACCCGCGTGCGCTGTCCGGCGGCATGCGGCAGCGCGTGGCGCTCGGGCGGCTGCTCGCCTACGACCCGCGGATCATGCTGATGGACGAGCCTTTCGGCGCGCTCGACGCGCAGACCAAGATATTGATGGGCTACGAGCTGCTGCGCATCTGGACCGATCACCGCAAGAGCGTGGTGTTCGTCACCCACGACATCGAGGAAGCGATCGGCCTGTCCGACCGCATCCTGGTGATGTCGGCGCGGCCGGGCCGGATCAAGTCGGAGTATCGGGTGAACCTGCCGCGCCCGCGCGATCTGCGCGCGGTCCGCAAGGAGCCGGCGTTCCACGAACTGAGCGAGCGCATCTGGCAGGATATCATCACGTCGCCGACGGCCTAGAGCCCGCTATTCGATCTGGGTGCCGCTCGCCTTGACGATCTCGGCCCAGCGTGGCGCCTCGTCGGCGATGAACGCCGCGAAATCCGCCACCGAGCCGATGCTGGGCGCGACGCCGAGCCTGGCCATGCTTTCCTTCATCGCCGGCGTGCCGAGCGCCGCGTTGGTGGCGCGGTTCAGTTCGGCGACGATCGGCGCGGGCGTGCCGGCCGGCGCCCACAGGCCCACCCAGAAGCCCAGCGACAGGCCGGGAAAGCCGCTCTCGATCATGGTCGGCACGTCGGGCAGGTCGGCCTCGCGGGTCTTGCCCCATTGGGCGATGGCGCGGATTTTTCCCTCGCGGATCAGCGGCAGCAATGTCGAACTGGTGCCGATGTTGAGGTGGATGGTGCCGCCGAGCATGTCGGTGATTGCCTGCATGCCGCCCTTGTAGGGCACGCTGGCGATCCGCAGACCGTTGATCTTGTTGAACCACTCGCCGACCAGCTGCGGCGCGGTGCCCTGGCCGTAGCCGAAATTCAGCGTATTGGGATGCGCCTTGGCGTGGGCGATCAGCTGTTGCGGCGTGGCCACCGGCAGCGGCGGCGGCACCACGGTGACCCACGAGCCCCAGGCGACGTTGGCGATCGGCGCGAAGCTCTTCAGCGGATCGTAGTCGAGGTTCTTGTACATCGCCGGCGCGACGACGAGGCTCGAACTCTGGAACAGCAGCGTGTAGCCGTCCGGCTCGGCCAGCGCCGCGGCCTTCATGCCGATGCTGGTGCCGGCGCCGGGGCGGTTTTCCACCACGACGCCCTGCTTGAGTTCGGCCGAAAGATGCTGGGCCAGCAGCCCCATCGTAGCGTAACCCGTCCGGGCGGTCCTTCGCCAGCAGCAGCGGCCCGTCGAGATCGACCACGCGCGCCCGCTGCGCAACCAGGATCGCCGGCGCCATCGACAGTGAAGTGGAAACCATGCAGCCGACCATGACGCCGAAGCCGAGCCGCTCGGCCTCCGCCACCATCGCCAGGGCTTCGGTGAGGCCGCCGGTCTTGTCGAGCTTGATGTTGACCGCGTCGTAGCGGCCGGCGAGCGCTGCAAGACCGGCGCGGTCGTGCACGCTTTCATCGGCGCAGACCGGGATCGGCCGCGCGATCGACGCCAGCGCCGCGTCGGCGTTGGCCGGCAGCGGCTGCTCGATCAGAATGACGCCTCCTGCGGCGCAGGCCGCGAGATTTTCCGCGAGGTTGTCGGCGGTCCAGCCCTCGTTGGCATCGACGATCAGCTCCGAGTGGGGAGCAGCGGCGCGCACCGCGGAGATCCGCTGCGGGTCGCCAGGACCGCCGAGCTTGATCTTGAGCAGCTTGCGTCCGGCGGCCGCCGCCGTGGCCTGCGCCATCGTCTCCGGCGCGCCGAACGAGATGGTGTAGGCGGTGGTGAGCGGAGTGGGCGAGGGGAGCCCGGCCAGCGCATGAGCGGGCTTACCTGCGCGCTTGGCTTCGAGATCCCAGAATGCGCAATCGAGCGCGTTGCGAGCCGCGCCGGCGGGCATCGCCTGTTGCAGCGCCGCGCGGTCCATCTCGTTCGCAAGCGGTGCGCTCATGGCGGAGATCGCGGCGGTGACGGTCTCCACGGTCTCGTCGTAGCAGGCGTAGGGCACGCATTCGCCGTGGCCGCGGGCGATCGGCCAGCGCTCGGTCCGGACGGTGAGAGAGAGTGGCAGGCTCATCGGGGCAGTATATCGGTTCGGTGGACTTCGATCATTCAGCCCCTGGCGGCCGGTCACCGCGCGCACCATCTGAAAGACCCCGCTTGCTGCGCCTTGCCGATTTCACGGAGACGAAACGCCGATGCCCATTTCCATGTACGAGGCTTCCGTTCCGGTTTTCATTCGCGCCTTCGGCAATCTTTCCACGATTTTGCGCAAAGGTGCGGAGCTTGGCGGGGACGCCCTGGTCGACGCGCGGCTGGCGCCGGACATGTACACGCTAGTGGGGCAAGTGCAGCGCGCGAGCGACACTGCCAAGGGCTGCGCCGCACGGCTCGGCGGCATCGACAACCCGAGCTTTCCTGACAACGAAAGGACATTCGCCGATTTGCAGGAGCGCATCGGGAAGACCGTGGGCTTCCTGCGGGGCGTGAAAGCGGGACAGATCGACGGCACCGAGCAGAAGCCGATCGAATTCAAGGCCGGGCCGACCACGCTGCATTTCGTCGGGACGAGCTATCTGCTGACCTTCGCCATGCCGAACTTCTTTTTCCACGTCACGACGGCCTACGCCATTCTGCGCCACAAGGGCGCGCCGGTCGGCAAGATGGATTTCCTCGGTTCGATGCCGAAGGATTAGCTCACCGCCGGCACAGCCTCAAAAGCAGAACGGGCGCGTCTTGCGACGCGCCCGTTTCTTTTTGTTTGAGCCTTCCCTTATTCGCCGAAGCGGCCGGCTGCGTGGGCGAGCATGGTGTAAACCTTGCCCGTCTCCGAGGTCAGGTAGGTGCGTGCCACCACCTGGCCGCGATCGCCGCGCGAGACCTCTTCCAGCATCCGCTCGAACTCGCTGATGTGGCGGTCCACCGTCTGCTTGAACTCACGGTCGGCGCGATACTTCCGGCGGATCTCGTCGAACGTCTTCTGGCCCTGTGCCGTGTAGAGGCGCTTGGTGAAGACGTTGCGTTCGTCGCGGTTGTAACGGTCCCACAGCTCGGTGGCTGCGTCATGATCGATCATCCGCGCGATATCGACGGAGAGTGCGTCGAGCGACTCCAGCGAGTGGCGGGCCGGGCGCTCGCCACCCGGAGCGTCGGGCTTGGAGGCGCGGTTCAGCAACTCGGAGAGCCAGCCATTGCCGCCCGGGGCAGGGGTGAGCGACGGCGACTCGGCGCGGCGCGGCGGAGCCATCGGCGCCGAGCCGGTGATGTCGCCGCGCGGCGGCAGACCGGGGCCACCCATCGGGGAGCCACCCATCGGGGAGCCACCCATCGGGGAGCCACCCATCGGGGATCCGCCCATTGATCCGCCCATGGGCATGCCCATCGGACGCGGCATTTCCATGCGCGGAGCCTCGGCGCGTCCGCCGGCCGTGGCGTAGGCCGGCTCCGGGGCGCGGCGCTG
>JAPLPD010000358.1:12354-24043 GCA_026400395.1 Alphaproteobacteria bacterium
GAGGCGTCGAGGCCGCGGCTGTGGCGGGCGACGATGCGGTTGAGTTCGGCCAGCGCCTCGATCTGATCGACGATGACGCGGCGCATCTGCGACGCGCTGTCGGCGGTCTCCTGCGGCAGCTCGAGAATGCCGCGGCGAAGCTCGTTGCGGGTCGCCTCGAGTTCACGCTGCATTTCGCCGGCCATCTGACGCAGCGTGCTGGAGTTGGCATCGAGGATCTTGGACATCTCGGTGCTGCGGGCGCTGAGCTGCGAGCTGATCTCGTCGGCACGGCCGACGAAGCTGCGCGCGACCTCGGCGCTGACGCCGAGCAGGGTGCGTTCCACGTCGCTGGCGTTCTGCTTGAGGACGTTGCTGACGCCACTGGACACGGCGGTGAGGGTGCGTTCGACCTCGCCGGCGCTCTGCTTGATGTGGCCGCTGGCGCCGGTCGATGCCGCGATCAGCGAACGCTCCAGCTCCGCGGCGCTCTTCTTGAGCGTCGTGGTGATGCCGGTGCTGACGGTGGCGACCGAACGCTCGGTGGCGTTGAGGATGGCGGTGACGACGCGCTCCGCCTCGGTGCTGGCGCGGCCGACAACCTGTACGGCCTCGCTGGAGTTGGTCTTGATGGTATCGGCGAACGCGGTGAGGCGGGCATCGAGCGCATCGGCCACGGACTTGGTCCGCGATTCGACGTGCTCGTTGATCGCGTCGATGCGGCCGACCCAGAGGTTCTCGAAGCGGCCGATGACCTGGCCGAGCGAACGCTCGGTCTCGCCGGAAACGTTGGTGATGGTGCGCTCGGCGGCGTTGGTGATCTGCACCAGCGTGCGCTCGGCGGCGCCGGAGGCGTCGTTCAGCGGCCGATGCAACTGTCGAGACTGTTGGCGACCTCGATGGCGCGGGTGCCGAGCGACTTGTCGATCTCGTCGATGCGTTCGCCGATCGTCTCGGCAAGCTTGGCGCCGCGGGTGTTGATGACCCCGGTGACGTCCTCGATGCGGCGGTCGAGCGCGGTAACGACCTCCTTGCCGCCTTCGGCGAGGGTCTTGGCGATGTCCATAACGCGCGAGGAGAGGGCGTCGTTGATCGTCTGGGTGCGGCTGTCGAGCGCCTCCTGGAAGCGCGCGAGGCGCTGGTCGAGGGTCGCGGTGACCTCGGTCGCCTTGGTGCCGACCTTGCCGTCGAAGCCGTCGATGTAGTCGCGCATGGCGACCGACACTTCGGTGGTGCGCTGGCCGAGACGTTCGACCAGTTCGCCGCCGTAGGTCTTCACGGTGCGGTCGAACTCGGCGAGGTGACGGGTGATCAGGTTGCCGAGGGTGGAGGAGTCGCGGGTGATCTTCTCGGCGAGCTCGGAGCCGCCGTGCGAGAACATTTCCTCGAACGCCTGCAGGCGGGCCGCGAGCATCTCGCGGACCGCGTCGCCCTGGGTGGCGACGGAGGAGACGAGGCTTTCGGCGTTGGCGCGGAACTCCTCGGTGACCTTGTCGCCGCGGGTGACGATGGTCTCGGTGATGCGGGTGCCGGTGTGCTCGAGCTTGGAAACGACGTCGCCGCCGCGCAGGCTAAGATCGAGGATCAGCGAGTCGCCGGTCGACTTCAGCGTCGAGTTCACCTCGTCGCCGGTGGTGGCGATGGTCTCGGCCAGGCGGCTGGAGGTGTCGACCAGGCCTTCGGTGATCTGCGCCGAGCGGTCGTCCATCAACTGCACGATGGCGAGCGACTTCTGCGCGAAGCCCTGGGTCACCTCGTCAAGGCGGCCGTCGAGCATCTGCGCGAGATTAGTGGTCATCTCGGCGAATTCTTCGGTGATGCGGTCGGTCTTGAAGTTCAGGCTGGCGGTCAGGCGGTCGCTGGCGCCGGCAATGGCGTGCGAGGTTTCCTGGCTGGCGTGCTCGAGCCGCTCGAGCAGATCGCCGCCGCGCTCGCCGAGCGCGCCGATCATCGAATCGCCGGCGCGTTCGAGCGCGAGCTTGATGTGCTCGCCCTTGTCGGTGAGCGCCTGGGCGATGCGGTCCGCGCTCTCGTTGACCTTGGTGGCGACGTGCTCGCTGACCGAGGAGATGTCGTGCGAAAGATCGAGATGCACGCCGGTGATGGCGTTGCGCACCTGTTCGGCCTGGCCGACCAGGGTGTCGCGCTGATGCGCTAGCGTCTCGAGCAGACCGCGGATGCGGACTTCGTTGTCGTTGTAGGCGCGCTCAAGCGCGGAAACTTCGTTGGCGACCAGGGCTTCAAGCTCGGCGGCGCGGGCGAGCGCCCGCTCAACGCCGTCGCCCATGGCGGCGACCTCGCGGCGGATCGCCTGACCGACGGTCACGACAGAATAGCGCGCGATTTCTTCCGGCTCGGCGAGCTTCATGGCGACGCCGGCCATCGACTGGGCGATCAGGCGCATCTCCTGGGAGCGCCACATCAAATAGGCCATCACGTAGAACAGCAGGATCGGGGCGAGGATGAAGCCGCCGAGGCCGATCATGGCCGGCAGGCCGGCCGAGCCCTGCTTCAGCACCGACTGCAGGTCCGGGAGATAGAGGAATGCGAGCGCCACGCCGCAACCGGCCCAGGCGAGTGCGAAAATGGTCGCCACCACATAGGACGCCTTGGAGGGGCGCTGTTGCAGCGACTGCAGAATCTGGCTGATCGACTGGCGGTCGGAGCTGGCGGTGAACTGGCCGGTCGGGCGCACGTCATCGTCGAAGCTGTGGGCGGAGCTGCCGAACAGGTCGCGGTCGTCGGCGGAGGCCGACGGCGCCGATTGATAGGAACTGGTGCTGTGGACGGGTTCGTAGTCGTGCCGCGGGGCGGGCTCGTACTGATGCTGAGCCGGCGCCTCGTATGGGGGCTCCGGCAGCGTTTCCGGCGCCGTGGCTCCGTCAATGCGGGGCTCGCGGTACTCGTCGGATGCGCTCAGGACCTGCTGGATGGCGGTCAGGGTCTCATCCGTCGGGTCCGTCAACTTCTTCGGATTGTTCGCCATGTCGGCCGTCGCCTCACTCGTTACTCTGGGTCGCCTGCACTAGGCTTCAGCCTGAATGAATTGCCGCTTCAGGCCGCAACCTCCGGTCGTCTGCTCAATTGAGCCCCCGCCACACCGGCGGGGCCGTTACCCCAAAACTGCCCTCAGTGGCCCCCGGGATTTCCACAATTGTCCACAGGACACGCGCCACTTGGACGTCGATCCTATCGCCTTGGACCATCAAAAGAAACGCGGGGTGTAAGGCTTTTTTAATCATCGTTAATGCTGCAGAGCATAGCGCCGCCGCGCGCGCGGTGCCCCGCCGAAAACCCAAGTCCCGCCTTGTTTTTGAGCCGCCGAATGCGGCGCCTGTGAGGCACCCGAGGGGCGACGTTTTGTTAACCAGCCGGCACGGATGCCGCCCTCAACCCGTGTCTTTGCGGCCAGCTCTTTACCTAGTCTTGGCCGTTGGTCCGCCAACTTGCCCGCCTAAGAGGACGGCAAGTTCCAGCGAGGGTTGCATGACCGCAGTTGCTACCGTTTTCGATCCGCTGGCTCCGGTGCAGCCGGTGATCGATACCCAGCATTTGGCCCGAATGACGCTTGGCGAGGCCAGTCTGCAGCGCGAGGTGCTGGGGCTATTCGACCGGCAGGCGGACGTGCTGCTGCCGCGCATCCGCCGGGGAGCGCCGCCGCTGGCGGCGACCTTGGCCCACACTCTGAAGGGATCGGCGCTCGGGATCGGCGCTTTCAGCGTTGCCCGCGCCGCTGAGGCCGTCGAGCAGGGAGCCTCCGGCGATGCCGCAGTGGCGGCTGCCATCGAGACACTGGCGGCGGTCCTTGCCGAGGCCAAAGTGGAAATCTCCCGGCTTCTGGCGGACTGACTCCGCAATTCATTGCCAGCGACCCTAGCATCGCACCGGCCGACCCGTTAGAAGAGGCCGCCCGGCCGTCCGGCCGGTCTTTCGATGACGTGCGGCTCCGAAACGTATGGCCAAAATCACCTTTATCGATCCCACCGGAAACGCCCGCACCATCGATGCCGAACCCGGCTCGACGGTGATGGAGACGGCGATCAAGAACGACGTGCCCGGCATCGAGGCCGAATGCGGCGGGGCGTGCGCTTGCGCCACCTGCCACGTCTACGTCGACGAGGCCTGGCGCGAGAAGGTCGGCGGTCCGACGCCGATGGAAGAGGACATGCTCGACTTCGGCTACGACGTGAAGCCGAACTCGCGGTTGTCCTGCCAGATCAAGGTGAGCGACGAACTCGACGGGCTCGTCGTGCGCACGCCCGAGCGGCAAGCCTAGCGTTCAGCCGGCACTCTGAATCTTCCATTTGCTCAGGCGCTCGATCGCGGCCTCCGGCAGCGGCGTGGCCTTTCGCGTGGTCTTGTCCATGCACACGAGCGTGGCGCGCCCCATCGCCGCGCAAGCGCCATCGCGGAAAATCGCCTGCGCGACCTTGAATGACGAGCGGCCGAACTCCAGCACGCCGGTGCCGATCTCGATGGCAGCAGGCCAGTGCAGTTCGCGCATGTAGTCGACCTCCATGCGCACCATCACGAAGGTTAACCCCGGCACGCCGATGCCGAGGTCGGGGTTGCGGAACATCGCCACCCGCCCGCTCTCGAAGTAGGTGAGGAACACAGCCTGATTGGCGTGGCCCTGCGGATCGAGATCGCCGAAGCGAACGATTTCCGCAACACGGTGCGGAAAGTCGGTCAATTGCGGGCTGACTTTCTTCGGGCGTTCGGTGGACTGGTCGTTCACGGCGGTCTCCCCATGGGCCGCCTAGCTAGCGGGGCGCTCGGCCGCCGGGCAAGGGGGCAAAAGGGATGTAATTTTCCCTTTCCGGCGCGCCTTATGCCCGCTAGACAGACGCCAACAATCCCAACACATCACCCGTCCCCCCTCATAGAACGTAGACCTTTTCTAATGAGTGATCCGATCAAGACTGACGTGCTCATCATCGGCGCCGGCCCGGTTGGCCTGTTCGCGGTGTTCGAACTCGGCCTGCTCGACATCAAGGCCCACCTCGTCGACATCCTCGACAAGGTCGGAGGCCAGTGCGCTGAGCTTTATCCAGAGAAGCCGATCTACGACATTCCGGCGATCCCGAAGATTTCGGCGCAGGGTCTCGTTGACGCGCTGATGGAGCAGATCAAGCCGTTCGGTCCGCAGTTTCATCTGAACGAAATGGTCGAGAGCATCGAGCGCACCGGCGAGCCCGGCTTCCGCGTCACCACCGATGGCGGCAAGGTGTTCGAGTGCAAGCTGGTGGTGATCGCCGCCGGCGGCGGCTCGTTCCAGCCCAAGCGCCCGCCGATGCCGGGCATCGAGGCGTATGAAGGCACCTCGGTGCACTACGCCGTGCGCAAGATGGATGCTTTCCGCGGCAAGAAAATCCTGATCGTCGGCGGTGGCGACAGCGCGCTCGACTGGACGCTCAACCTCGCGCCGATCGCATCGCATCTGACGCTGCTGCATCGCCGGAACGAATTCCGCGCTGCGCCCGACAGCGTCAAAAAGATGATGGCGCTGGTGAACGAGGGCAAGATCGACTTCGTGCAGGGTCAGGTTACCGGCCTCGAAGGCGCCAACGGTCAGCTCACCGCGGCGAACGTGAAGGGCAACGACAGCTCCACCTTCCACATCGCCTGCGACACCATGCTGCCGTTCTTCGGTCTGACGATGAAACTCGGCCCAGTGGCGAACTGGGGCTTGCGGCTGGAGGAGGATTTGATCCCGGTCGATGTCTCGACCTTCGAGACCAGCGAGCCCGGCATCTTCGCCATCGGCGACATCAACACCTATCCGGGCAAGCTGAAGCTCATCCTCTCCGGCTTCCACGAGGTCGCGCTGATGTCGCAGAAGGCGCACCGCTACGTCTATCCGGAGAAGAAGCTGACATTCCAGTACACGACGTCATCGTCGAGCCTGCAGAAGAAGCTCGGAGTGTCGTGACGGCTGCGGCTGTGCGTTGAGCGGCCTACCGCGGCTGCGCCACGTCCGGCGCGGCCGGTGGAGGCAGCGGCCGGGCCACCACCTCGGACGGCGCATTCAAGCCAAGCGTCGCGCGCGCGGCCGGTAGCGCCGCATCGGCCATCACCGCGTGGCCCTCGGCGCTCGGGTGGAAAGCGCCGCCATAGACCGCGGACATCGCGCCCCAACTCGCATCGTGAATGTTGGCCGGCTGCATCGTGTTCGGCAGCCCGCGCGGATAGGTCATGGCGGTGAAATAGCTGTCGTTGGCGGTGCGGATCCAGCGCGCGCGCGACGCATAGGGGCGAAACTCGTTTGGCCGCAGCGCACAGACCAGCGGCGAGGTCGCCGACGCCACCGGATCGGGATCGAAGCTGTTGCCCTCGGCGGAGAAACACTCGCGGTCGAACTCCGGGTCCTGGGGCGAGCGGGCGCAGATGCCGTGGTCGGCAAATCCGGCCTGATGGGAATCAACGAATGTCATGCGGTCGGTGTCGGTGTTGGCGCATCGCGGGCCGGCCTCGCAGCGCGCCAGCGCCCGAACCCGGGGCAGGAAGCGGGTCAGCACGAACTCGGTCACTTCTTTCAGACGCGGGCCGTCGGCGTTGAACGCCGGATGGATGTCGAGGCCGTCGCGTCCGCCCGGACAAGGTTCGTTGGCCTGCATCGCCGGATGGCCGTAGGACACATAGACCACGCGTGCCAGATTGCCGCCGACCAGCGGCTTCAGCGCATTGCGAAGCTTGGCGAAGTTGGCGTTGAAGTCGCGGTCGAGCAACACCGCCGCCTGCGGGACGGTGGCGAGCTGACCGCCCTGGCTGAACAGCGTGCGCTCGACGCCGGGGCTCATGATGACATCGGCGACGAGGCCGGAGAATTTGATATCGTTGGCGCCGACCGTCAGCAGGACGAGGTCGAGCTTGCGGCTCGGAAGCTGTTTGCGGGCCTTGTCGAGCAAGTCCTGCAATTGTTCGAGTTGCGGCGGGACCGAGCCGACGCACGAGCCGCGCAGCGGGCAGTCGCTGGTGCCCTGGGAGCCGAACAGGCCGCGTTCGATCGTCGCACCGCTGCAGGCGAGCGGCAGGAACGTCACGGCGACCTGGCTGTTCTCGATGGCGAGCGCGAGCGCGGTGCGAAGCTGATAGCCGTACAACGAACGGTGGCAGGCGGCCGACATCCAGCGCGCGCCATGGGTGTTCCAGTCGGCGGCGGAGCCGGGCGAGCCGCCCGGACTGTCGTCGCACGCTTTGTCACCGGCGTAGCCGGCGCGGCTCGGCCGGAAATATTCACTCCGCGCGGCGCCGAGAAAGCGGCGAAAGCAGAAGCCGTCGTCGGCCAGCGTGACCGGCCGGTCCGGATTGCCTTCGCCGGCGGCGACCGAGTCGCCAAGGCCGGCGATCAGCAGATCGCGCACCACGACCTCGGTGGAAACGCTATCGACGCTGTTGTCAGGACGGGTGATGCCGACGGCGGCGATGGTCGGCTTGCCGTAGGCGAGACGTTGGGTCACCGGCTGCGCGCATGGGGCGGTCACTTGCTTCGGCGGGATTGTCCCGTCGTCGAAGCTCCAGTTGCAGGACGCGCCGGGCGGCACCGCGCCGGTCAGCCGCGCGACGACGACGTGGTTCTTCGGAACCAGATAGTTTTCGCGTTCGCCGTCGCGGTCGCAGGTGTCGTTCAGTACGCCCGCGGAGTTGACGCAGATTTGGTCGACCTGGCTCTGCGCCCATCCGCGTCCCGCGGTGTCGCGTTCGAGCAGGTGCTCGGCGGCGAGCAGGCTGCCGGCGCGGTGGGCGACCAGATGACGCTGGAAGTCAGCCTCGCGACGGAACAGGCGGAACCGGTTGCGGACCTGCCATTCGATAGCGATGCCGGGGTCGCTCGGCCGCGCCGCGCCGGGCTCGACGGGCTGGGCTGCGGCCATGCGCGTGCCCACACCCAAGCCCGTGCCGGCACAGGCCAGGGCGGCCGCCGCAACAGCGGTCAACGCAAAACGAGGGATGAGGTGCATGGCGAACCGGGGACCCAATCCATCCTTGTAGCATTGGGCTTGCGGCAGAAATAAGAGCGCCGCTGCGTCTCAGGCCGGCGGCATGGACCTCGCTGCGAGCGGCAGCGCGGCCTGGCCGCGCCCCATCAGCGGCAAACGGCGCTCGGCGTGGAGGCGGCACAGCAGCAGCGCGATGACCAGCGGCGCGATCCAAACCAGCCGCGCGCCATAGCGGTCGTGCGGGTTCGACAGCACGCCGCAGACGAAGGCGTTGGCGAGCAGAGCGGTGCAGGCGGTGCCGGCGAGCAGACCCAGGTCGCTGAAGCGTTTGCGCCGCCAGCCGAGCAGGGCCGTCGCCAGCAGCAGAAGCATCGAACCCATCGCGACGGGCTGGTGGATGCGGTTGATGGCGGCAAAGCCGATCTCGCCGCGCTGCTGGCGGGCATCGCGCATGGCGGCGGTGGACGCGGGCACGAATTTCTCGATCGCCCAGTAGGTGTGCCAGATGGTGTTGACCACGCCTTCACCGCTGGCAATGCGGGTCAGTTGGTGGGCGGTGGCGGCCAGCGCCATCTCGATCTGCAGGGCGGGATAGTCGCGCAGGCTGCCAAGCACGATTTTGCTCATCTCGTCGTCGAGTCCGGCGAAGCGTCCGAGGTTGTTGAAGATGCTGCCCTTGCCGCTCCAGAAGAACACGTCGGCGTCGGTCGGCAGTTCGTGGCGGTGCGCGCAAAGCTTGAGCCGCTCCTCGCGGCAGTGATCGGCCAGATAGCGATTGACGATGCCGTCCTGCAGCATGCGGCCGAACGACAGCGCCGGGCCTCCGGGCGTCCAGGCGAGCTTGCCGGCGACGATATAGTTGGCGCCGACCAGCATGACGGCGCCGAGCGCCACAGCGGCCGCGCCGCGCGCGATGCCCGCTGCCCCGCCGATCCGCAGCCACCACCATGCCAGCGCGGCGGCGGCGAGCAGCGCCACGATCACCACGAAGGTGGCGCTGTGGGTGGCGACCGCGAACGCGATGAGTGCGATCAGCGCGTTGCGCTCCCACCGCTGCAATTCGGCGTCGTGGAAAAATAAGAAATGCAGCGCCAGCACAGCCAGCCCGGCGAAGATGTCCGTGAGCAGGATGCTGGCGAGAAACGGCAAGGTCGTCAGCACCGACAGCGCCGCGGTGACGCCAACCAGCAACAGCGGCCGGCCGCCGAATCCCATCGCGCGCAGAACCAGCGCGAGCACCCAGACCGTCAGCGCCGCCTGCACCAACAGAACTGGCCAGAAATCCAGGGGCGACAGGACATTGAGGTAGAGGCCGAACACGGTCGACCGGCTCGGCACCAGATAGCCTTCATACCAGCGCACCAGATAGCCGCCGGTGTCGAACTGCAGCAGCGGAAAGCGGTTCCAGATCGCCGGCAGGAGCAGCATCAGCACCGCGGAGATGGCTCCGCTGAAACGCATGACAACTGGCATGTAATCCCCGGTCTTCCTATTCTCCGGGCATATTGACCGCCGGCGATGAACCGCGGCTGAAGAAAATGAACTTGGCCGGGTGCGGCATTTTGATCGCAAGACGGTTGACCGCACCGCAAAAGAACCGGATCGTTGCAGTGCAAAACGGATCGAAGCGATGTTCGTCTCCTTCTTCCACGAGTTGAAATCCGCGGGCGTTCCGGTGTCGCTGCGCGAATACCTGACCTTGATGGAGGCGATGCAGGCCGATATCGCGGGCCGCCGTGTCGAGGACTTCTATTACCTCTCGCGCGCCACGCTGGTGAAGGACGAGCGCAACCTCGACAAGTTCGACCGGGTGTTCGGCCATGTGTTCAAGGGCCTCGCTCTGATGGAGGAGGCGGTGTCCGCCGAGATCCCGGCGGAGTGGCTGAAAAAGCTCGCCGACAAGTATCTCACCGAGGAAGAGAAAAAGCAGATCGAGGCGATGGGCGGCCTCGACAAGCTGCTGGAGACCCTGAAGCAGCGCATGGCCGAGCAGAAGAAGCGCCATTCCGGCGGCAAGAAATGGATCGGCACCGAGGGCACGTCGCCGTTCGGCAACTCCGGCTACAACCCCGAAGGCATCCGCATCGGCGGCGAAAGCAAACACCGCCGCGCGGTGAAGGTGTGGGACAAGCGCGAGTTCAAGGACCTCGACGACGAGGTCGAACTGGGCACCCGCAACATCAAGGTGGCGCTCAGGCGGCTCCGTAAATTCGCCCGCACCGGCGCGCCCGACGAACTCGACCTTGACGGCACCATCAAGGGCACCGCGCACAAGGGCTATCTCGACATCCAGATGCGGCCGGAGCGGCACAATTCTGTGAAGGTGCTGCTGTTCTTCGACATCGGCGGCTCGATGGACTGGCACATCAAGGCGACCGAGGAGCTGTTCTCGGCGGCGCGCACCGAGTTCAAGCACATGGAGCATTTCTACTTCCACAACTGCCTGTACGAGCGGGTGTGGAAGGAAAACCGCCGGCGCTTCCAGGAGACCACGCCGACCTGGGACGTGCTGCACAAGTATCCGAACGACTACAAGGCGGTGTTCGTCGGCGACGCGTCGATGTCACCGTACGAGATCAGCGCGCCGGGCGGCTCGGTCGAGCATTACAACGAGGAGGCCGGCGCGATCTGGATGGAGCGCATCACCCGCACCTATCCGGCCTGCGTCTGGCTCAATCCGGTGCCGGAGAGCCAGTGGGAGCACACCTATTCGATCCGGCTCATGCGGCAGTTGATGGGCGACCGGATGTATCCGCTGACCCTGGACGGACTGGACCGCGCGATGCGGGAGTTGGTGCGGTAAGACATCGCTTCATCACCGGACTGTCATTTGGAGTCCATGCGCAGCCTTTAGCGTGCCGGCAACTTATGAATGCACGCCTCAAGCCATCACCGATCAGAAAAGGACGGCCCATGACGCCGATCGTCCTCGATCTGGGGCAATCCCGGAGCGAACAACGCGCGCTCTCTTTTTCCAAGGCCGACAAGGAGCGCATCCTTCAGAGCTTCCCGGACAAGATCGAGGTTGCGGTGTCCGGCTTCGGTAACCGCGAATTTCCGCTGCGGGCGTTCGTCAAGTCATTCATCGAGCAGGTGCAACCGCCGACGGCGCGTATGACCTTTTCGGTGGAAGGCGACGTTGGTTACGTCGCTCACGCTGCGATTGAAAACAGCAGATTGAAGATCGTCGGGCCGTCGTCCGGCTCGTTCCAGACGGGTGATGTCGAGGTCGCCTATGCCTTCGATGTCGATGTCGAGCCGGGTGCGACCAAGACGTTGGAGTGCACTTGCGACGACGGCCGGGCCGGCGCGCAGCGCGCGCGTTCGTTCAAGTTCATCTGGCAGATTGAAATATCGATTGATCCCGGCATCGCAGGGGTGTTTGAGATCGAGGAATTCGAGATCGCCGTGGAGACGCCGTGTATCTGCTCGGAGCCGGAGCCTGTCGATGAGCCGGATCATGACATGGACGAGCAAGGCGAGCACGAAAAGGACGCTGACGACAATGATGACGACGACGACGACCACAAGCGCAAAAAACGGAAGAAAAAAAGATAAAACGCGAGCAAGCGGAATCTCGTCGCGACAACGCCAATAAAAAAATCGCCGGGCTGTGGCCCGGCGATTTTCTTTTGGCTCATCAGGAAAACGAGTGGGTGAATCTGATGGGGAATGCGGCCTGAAGGCCTATGGATACTGGGTTTTCGGGGTTTCGTAAGGCGGTTGAATTGGGCATCATTTCCCGATGGCCAACTCATCGAAGCGACAGC
>JAPLPD010000189.1 GCA_026400395.1 Alphaproteobacteria bacterium
ACCACCGCCGGACGTATCTGGCGCGGAGGCTCCCGGCACATTAGATTTAGAGCCAAGCGGTTCGCCGGTCTTCCGGCGGATCCGGAGGCCCGGCTCCGCCCGGGATGATAGAGGATCGACCAATGTCGGACTTCAACAAGTGGAACACAGCGGCCATCGGCTATGCCGGCCAGACCGCCGCAGTCGATGCCGGACTGCGCGCCTACATGCTCCGCGTCTACAATTACATGGCAGCCGCCGTCGCGCTCACCGGCGTGGTGGCCTATGCCACCTTCAGCGCCGCCGTCGTCACCGACGCGGCCGGCAAGATCACATTGCTGACGCCGTTCGGCCAGGCCATCTTCAGCGGCCCGCTGTCGATCGTGCTGCTGCTCGGCACGCTGGGGCTGGTGTTCTTCATCAGCTTCCGCATCAACCGCCTGCAGTACACCACGGCGATGACCCTGTTCATGGTCTATGCCGCGCTGCTCGGCGTGACGCTCTCGTCGATCTTCCTGGCCTACACGGGCGCCTCGATCACGCGGGTGTTCTTCATCTCGGCGGCGTCGTTCGGTGCGTTGAGCCTGTACGGCTACACCACCCAGCGCGATCTGTCGGCGATGGGCTCGTTCATGATCATGGGCCTGTTCGGCATCATCATCGCGAGCCTGGTGAACATCTTCCTCAAGTCGAGCGGGCTTGAGTGGGCGATCTCGGTGCTCGGCGTCGGCATCTTCGCGGGCCTGACCACCTACGACACCCAGCGCATCAAGGAGATGTATGACGCGATGGACGACGACGGCACCATGGGCCGCAAGGCCATCATGGGCGCGCTGTCGCTCTACCTCGACTTCATCAACCTGTTCCTGATGCTGCTGCGTCTGGTCGGCGACCGCCGCTAAGCCGCAAACTGCAAATCACGGACGCCCCGGCCTCTCGCCGGGGCGTTTTCTTTTGTGCATTGATGTCGCCATGTCTCCCGTTTCGATCCGGCCCGCCACGCCACCCGACATCCCCGCCATCACGCGCATCTATGCGGAGGCGGTGGACTACGGCACCGTGCATTCGAGCTGGAGCCGCCGGACGAAGCTGAAATGTCGCGCCGGATGCAGGCGCTGTTCGACAGCGGCTACCCCTACATCGTCGCGGAGGTCGATGGCGTGATCGCCGGCTATGCCTATGCCGCCTCCTATCGACCGCGGCCGGCCTACCGGTTCAGCGTCGAGGATTCGATCTATGTCGATCCGGGCGCGCAGCGGAAGGGCGTCGGCCGCGCGCTGCTCGAACGGCTGATCGTGGAATGCGAGAGGCGTGGCTACCGGCAGATGATCGCGGTGATCGGCGATTCGGCGCAGACGCCGTCGATCGCGTTGCACCGCGCGGCAGGCTTTCGGATGGTGGGTACGGTCGAGAATGTGGGCTTCAAATTCGGCCGCTGGCTCGACAGCGTGAACATGCAGCGCGCACTCGGCCAAGGCGCGACGACAAAGCCTCAAAGCGCCACCTGACTTTAGAGCGCGACCAGGCTTGGCGCCTTGTCGAACACACGCAGCACGCGGTCGAGCTCGTGGCCGCGACGGACGATCAATCCGGTAGCCGACACCACGCTGTAGGTGCCCTGCCGGCGCGCCAGTTTGGGATTCTTTTCGATGCGGTAGATCGGCACTTCCGAGGAGCGGCGAAACACCGAGAACACGGCCCGGTCCTTGAGGAAGTCGATGGCATAGTCGCGCCATTCGCCGTCGGCCACCATACGCCCGTAGAGACTGAGGATGCGATTGAGTTCGCGCCGGTCGAAGGTCACATGACTGGCGGAGACCGACGGCGCGCTGGCGGCTCCGAAAATCTGGCTTGGATCGGCCTCGCCGAACGTCATGCGGCGCCTCCTTCAACTGTCATTCCAGCATCATGATCGCGCCAGAACCCAATTCCGGCAAGGGCTTACATGAGGCCGCGGCTGAGCCGCGCCCGATCACGGATTCGTTAATGAAATCATATTGCTGCCCCATTTTGGTCAGAGCGCCGCCCAGCCGATGCTTATGATGATGACAGTTACCTCATAGGCCCGGTCTCGCGAGAGCGCCGGATTCCTCAGCCCCCCAGCCCCCCGGGGCTTGAGCGGACCGGGTCTAGTTGTTTCGCGTAAGGTTCAATCCCCCAAAGACCTAGGGCCGGCTTCACAGCCGGCCCTTTTTTCTTGCGCAGTTCTTAGCGCATTTGTTTTGCGCGCTTCGGACGCGCGCATGTTGCGGGGCGCGTCACGCGGCGACCCGATGAACTGAAATCTCTATTGAACGGCGATCTGCGCCGCGCCAAGCATCAGCTTCGGCGCGTGGACGCCACCGTTCTGCACCACCACCGCGGCCGAATCGATGCCGTCGGATTTCACGTCCTTGAGCGGCACATTGAAGGTCTGAACCTTGCCGCTCCACTCGCCGAGCTTGATCCAGCGCCGCACCACATTGGTATAGGTCAGCGTATGACCGCTGTTCTCGCCGCGGCCGACCGTCACCGGAACCGAGCGGGAAATCGGACATAGCCAGACCTCCGCCTGTCCCTTTTCATCCTTGGACGCCGCCACCGTGACGACCAGCTTGTCGCCGCTTCGTTCGATAGAGACCGACAACGTAAGCGGCGCGCTGTGCTCGCGTGTCTGGCGGATCGCCTTCTCGATAGCGGCCTTGTCGCTGCCGAGCGCGTGGACCGCGCCGTCGATCACTGCTTGCGGCGTATAGACCTCGCGGTCGCCACGCGTCTTGGCGTAGGCGCGCTGGCGGATGGTGTGGCCGCTCAGCGCCAGCGTGTCCTTCCAGCCGAGATAATCCCAATAGTCCACCGCGAGGCTCAGCGCGATGACCGACGGATCGCGTGCATACTCCGCGATCAGCTTGTCGGCCGGCGGACACGACGAGCAGCCCTGGCTGGTGAAGAGTTCGATGACGGCGCGCGGCTCGGCGGCGTGCGCGAGCGGCGCGACCAGCGCCGTCAGGCAGGAAAGCGCGAGTGAGGATGCGAACGGGAAGCGAACCATGCCGATATTCCTATCCTCCTCCCTCACGAACCATGTTGCATTGTGTCTTTCATAGCCAGGAAACAAATCACCCGCCACTCACTTCACGGTGAGTGGCGGGTGACAATTAGGGAAAGCGGCGAGATGCAGCGGACTACGCCGCGAGATGGCGCAGCACGTACTGCAGGATTCCGCCGTTCTTGAAGTATTCGAGTTCGTCGTAGGTATCGATCCGGCAGAGCAGCGGCACGCGCTTCAAGCCGCCGTCGGCCGCCACGATTTCCGCCACCATGCGCTGACGCGGCTTCAGGTCGCCGTGCAGACCACGGATGGTGACCTGCTCGCTGCCCTTGAGGCCGAGCGTCTGCCACGACGTGCCTTCCTCGAAGCAGAGCGGAATGACGCCCATGCCAATGAGGTTGGAGCGGTGGATGCGCTCGAACGACTGGGTGATGACCGCACGGACGCCGAGCAGCACGGTGCCCTTGGCGGCCCAGTCTCGCGAGGAGCCGGTGCCGTATTCCTGGTTGGCGAAAATGACGAGCGGAACGCCCTCGCTTTTATAACGCATCGCTGCGTCGTACATCGTCATCTTCTGCTTCGACGGATAGTGCATGGTCACGCCGCCTTCGACGCCCGGCACCATCTGGTTCTTGATGCGGATGTTGGCGAAGGTGCCGCGCATCATCACCTGATGATTGCCGCGGCGCGTGCCGTACTGGTTGAAGTCCTTGGGGCGGACCTGGTGATCGCGCAGATATTCGCCCGCCGGGCTCTCTTCCTTGATCGAGCCGGCCGGTGAAATGTGGTCGGTGGTGATCGAGTCGAGGAACAGTCCGATGACGCGCGCATCGATGATGTCCTCGATGGCGATCTGCTTCTTCTCCATGCCTTCGAAATACGGCGGGTTCTGCACGTAGGTCGAACGGTCGTCCCATTCGTAGGTGAGGCTGCCCTTGACCGGAACCTTGGCCCAGGCCGCGTCGCCCTTGAACACGTTGGCGTACTTCTTCTGGAACACCTGCCGGGTGATGCACTTCTTGATCACCGAATTGATTTCACGGCTGGTCGGCCAGATGTCCTTGAGGAAAACCTTCTTGCCCTTCTTGTCGAGGCCGAGCGGCTGCTTGGCGAGATCGACATACATCGAGCCGGCGATCGCGTAGGCCACGACGAGCGGCGGCGAGGCCAGATAATTGGCGCGAACGTCCGCGTTCACGCGGCCCTCGAAGTTGCGGTTGCCCGAAAGCACCGCCGCCGCGACGAGGTCGTTCTTGTTGATCGCTTCGGAAATCTCCTCCGGCAGCGGCCCCGAGTTGCCGATGCAGGTGGTGCAGCCGAAGCCGACCAGGTTGAAGCCGAGCGCGTCGAGATCCTTCTGCAGACCGGACTTCTCATAATAGTCGGCGACCACCTGGGAGCCCGGCGCGAGCGAGGTCTTCACCCACGGCTTCACCTTGAGGCCCTTCGCAACCGCCTTCTTGGCGAGCAGGCCCGCGGCAACCATCACGCTCGGATTGGAGGTGTTGGTGCATGAGGTGATCGCGGCGATCACCACGTCGCCGTGGCCGAGATCGTGGGTGCGGCCCTCGACCTTCACGCGCTTGCTGCCGCCCGGCTTGTTGAAGTCGCGGTCGAGCGAAGTGGCCAGCGAGGGATGAAGATCAAAGATTTCCTTGCTGCCGTCGCCCGCGCCCTTGCCGAATTCCTTGTCGAGCGAGTTGATGAAGCTGGCCTTGACCTCCTTGAGCGGCACGCGATCCTGCGGACGCTTGGGGCCAGCCAGGGACGGCTCGATGCTGCCGAGCTCGAGCTTGAGCACGTCGGTGAACACCGGATCGAGCGTGGTCTTGGTGCGGAACATGCCCTGCGCCTTGGCATAGGCCGCGACCAGATCGATGCGCGCTTGCTGGCGGGCGGTGTCGGTCAGATACGAGATGGTATCCTCGTCGATCGGGAAGAAGCCGCAGGTCGCTCCGTACTCCGGCGCCATGTTGCCGATGGTGGAGCGGTCGGCGATCGTCAGGCCGCCGAGACCGGGGCCGAAAAACTCGACGAACTTGCCGACCACGCCGCGCTTGCGCAGCATCTGCGTGACGGTGAGCACGAGATCGGTCGCCGTCATTCCTTCCTTGAGCTTGCCGGTGAGCTTGACGCCGATCACCTCGGGCAGAACCATCGAGTAGGGCTGGCCGAGCATCGCGGCTTCCGCCTCGATGCCGCCGACGCCCCAGCCGAGCACGGACAGGCCATTCACCATCGTGGTGTGCGAGTCGGTGCCGACGACGGTGTCGGGATAGGCGACCTCCATGGTCTGCTCTTTGCCGTCGACCTTCACCTTGTCGGGCGCGGTCCAGACGGTCTGCGACAGATATTCGAGATTAACCTGGTGGCAGATGCCGGTGCCGGGCGGCACGACGCGGAAGTTCGCGAACGAGCGCGCGGCCCATTTCAGGAATTTGTAGCGCTCCTGATTCTGCTTGTACTCTTCCTCGACGTTCTTCTTGTACGAGTCCTTGTGGCCGAAGAAATTCACCGCCACCGAATGGTCGATCACCAGATCGACCGGCACCAGCGGATTGATTTTCTTCGCGTCGCCGCCGAGATGATCCATCGCGTCGCGCATCGCGGCGAGATCGACCACCGCCGGAACGCCGGTGAAATCCTGCATCAGCACGCGCGCCGGCCGGAATGGAATGTCGCGGTCGGAGGTCTTGTTCTTGAGCCACGTTGCGAAGGCCTGGATGTCCTCCTTGGTGACCGTGCGCCCGTCCTCGTTGCGCAACAGATTCTCCAGCAGCACCTTCAGCGAGAAGGGCAGCCGCGAAATGCCTTTGAGGCCGTTTTTCTAGGCAATCGGCAGGCTGTAATACGCGTACGTCTTGCTGCCGACTTTGAGGGTCCGGCAGCATTTAAAACTATCGAGCGAGCTCATGACGATGGGTTCCATCACAGGACGCGGGAGCATCCAGCGCAATCCTGGGTCTAAATAATTGCCAGGACTGGCCTTTTTCCCCCGGCCGCCAGACAGGCGCGGTTCGTCCAGCGCCGCGCGGCCAACTGGTTTATATGAGTTTTTTTCGCGCTCTGCTAGACAAACAAGAATAGCTCGAAGCTGGGGGACTGCGTTGCAGGCATACCAAGACGTCGCGATGCGGCTGGAGGCCAGCAGCCTCGCCTGCGTCCGCGGCGGCCGGGAGGTGTTTTCCGGGCTGGAATTCACTCTGGGCGGCGGCGCGGCCCTGCTGATCACCGGCCGTAACGGCGCCGGGAAATCGTCACTTCTGCGCATGTTGGCCGGATTGGTGCGAATTGCCGGCGGCCAGCTTACACTAACCGGCGGCGATCCTGAGAGGACCATCCCCGAACAGGCTCACTACCTGGGCCATCTGGACGCCCTGAAGCCATCCCTGACGGTTGCGGAAAACTTGGGCTTTTGGGCCCGCTACCTCGGCGGCGGGGCAGCTCCCGCCACCGCGCTGGCAACAGTGGGCCTGGCGGCCCTGGCCGATCTGCCGGCCGCCTATCTGTCGGCGGGCCAGCGGCGGCGGCTTTCGCTGGCCCGGCTCGTGAGCGTCAAACGCCCGGTCTGGCTGCTGGACGAACCGACCGCGGCCCTTGACCGCGAGGCCCAGGACGTCCTCGCCGATCTCTTGAAGCGTCATCTGGCCGGTGGCGGGCTGGTCGTGGCGGCGACGCACGGCCCGATCGGACTCGATGGCGCCCAGGAGTTGCGGCTGGGAGCGCCGGCATGAGCTCCCTCACGGCCCTGTTCATGCGCGATTTCCGGCTGGCGATCCGCGTCGGCGGCGGCGGCGGCATCGGGGTGCTGTTTTTTCTGATCGTGGTCACGTTGACGCCGTTTGCGATCGGACCCGATCTCGCCCTGCTGGCCAGGATCGGACCGGCGATCCTGTGGCTCGGAGCGCTGCTGGCGAGCCTGCTGACCCTCGACCGGCTGTTCACGGCCGATTACGAAGACGGCTCCCTCGACCTGGTGCTGATGGCCGATACGCCATTGGAACTGGCGGTCGCCGCCAAGGCCGCCGCGCATTGGCTCACCACCGGGCTGCCGTTGGTGATTGCGACGCCGCTGCTCGGCCTGTTCATGAACCTCGACGCCGGCGCCAGCGCCGCGGTTGCGCTGACTTTGCTGGCCGGAACCCCGGCGCTGACCTTCATCGGACTGATCGGAGCGGCGCTGTCGGTCGCGTTGCGGCGCGGCGGATTATTGCTGGCGGTGCTGGTGCTGCCGCTGACGGTGCCGGTGCTGATCTTCGGCGTCGCCGCCTCCAACGCTGCGATCATCGGGCCGTTGCCGTTCGGCACGCCGTTCACAATTCTGTGCGCGCTGACGATGATCAGTCTCGTGGTCGGTGTTTTCGCAGCCGCCGCGGCGCTGCGTCAGGGAATGGAGTGACCGATGGCGTGTTTGGCCATATTGCGTCCGTACTTGTGACCTGCAAAGTAACCCAATGCCCCTGATCGACCTCGCCAATCCCACGCGATATCTTCAGCTCAGCGGCCGCGCGCTGCCGTGGCTGATCGCAATCACCGCGGCGGCTTGCGTGGCCGGGCTCTATCTCACCGCCAACGCGCCGGACGACTATCAGCAAGGCGCAACGGTGAAGATCATGTTCATCCATGTGCCGGCGGCGTGGCTCGGCATGTTCGGCTGGGCGATGATGAGCGCGGCGGCACTCGGCACGCTGGTGTGGCGTCATCCGCTCGCCGATGTGGCGGCCAAGGCCGCGGCGCCGATCGGCGCGGCCTTTACGTTCCTGTGTCTCGTCACTGGCTCGCTGTGGGGCCGGCCGATGTGGGGCACCTACTGGGTGTGGGATGCGCGGCTGACGTCGGTGCTGCTGCTGTTCCTCATGTATCTCGGCGTCATCGCCCTGTGGCGCACGGTCGAGGATCCTTCGCGCGCCGCCCGCGCCGCGGCGATCCTCACCCTGGTCGGCGCGATCAACCTGCCGATCATCAAGTGGTCGGTGGATTGGTGGAACACCCTGCATCAACCGGCCTCGGTAATTAAGATGGGTGGTCCCGCCATCTATTCGACCATCCTGATTCCGCTCCTGGTCATGGCGATAGCCTTCACGCTGCTGTTCATGACGCTGCACGTCGCCGCCATGCGAAACGAAATCCTGCGCCGCCGCGTCCGCACGCTGATGCTGATGCAAGCGCAGACCGCGCCGGGCAGCGGCGCATGAATCTCGGCCCGCATGCCGCCTTCATCGTCGCGTCCTATGCCATCGCGGCGGCGGTGGTCGCCGTGCTGATCGGCTGGATCGCATTCGACAACCGCGCCCAGCGGCGCAATCTGGCGCGCCTCGAAGCGCATGGCGTGACGCGCCGTTCGGAGAATTCCGCATGAGCACCACCGCCGAAAATCCGACGCCGGCGAAGCCCCGCCGGCTGATCGTGCTGCTGCCGCTGGTGATCTTCCTCGCGCTCGCCGCGCTGTTTTTGTACCGCCTCGGCTCTGGCGATCCGTCAATGCTGCCGTCCGCGCTGATCGGCCGGCCGGTGCCCGACACGCCGCTGCCGCCGATCGCCGGCCTCACCCGCTACGGCGCGACGGTGCCCGGCATTTCCAGCGCCGATTTCAAGGACACGGTCACCGTCGTCAACGTGTGGGCGTCCTGGTGCGTGCCCTGCCGCGACGAGGCGCCGGTGCTCATGAAACTCGCCCGCGACAAGCGCATCCGCCTGATCGGCATCAACTACAAGGACGATCCGGCCAACGCGCGGAGCTTCATCAGCCGCTTTGGCAACCCCTACGCCGCGGTCGGCGCCGACGGCAGCGGCCGCTCGTCGATCGAGTGGGGCGTGTATGGCGTGCCGGAGAATTTCGTGATCGGCCGCGACGGCCGCATCGCTTTCAAGCTGGTCGGCCCTGTCACTGAGGGAAATCTCGAAGCCGTGCTGAAGCCACAACTTGAAAAGGCGCTGGCGGCGCGTTGACGCCGAACGCGGTAAAAAGCCACAATCGCCGTGCGGGAATCGGCGTGCCATGGTGCGAGCGACATTTCATTTTCACATCGTCATGGCAGACGATCTGTTTAACCAGTGAGGAGCGACACTATGGGTATTTTGGAAACATCATGTCCGCCATCTTCGGCCACGCGACAGCCGCTCCGGCGGGCGGCGCGGCTGCGGCGGCGCCACCGGCCAGCGCGCCGATGTCGAACGTCGATGTCGAAGCGGTGCTGACCAAGCTTGCCGACGCCAACAAGGAGAAGCTCGATTGGCGGAAATCGATCGTCGACTTGATGAAGCTGCTCAATCTCGAAAGCAGCCTCACGGCCCGTAAGGAATTGGCCAAGGAGCTGGTCTACACCGGCGACACCAACGATTCGGCGTCGATGAACATCTGACTGCACAAGCAGGTCATGCAAAAGCTCGCCGCCAACGGCGGCAAAGTGCCGGCTGATCTTAAATAATTGGGGTCTTCAGGAAAACGAGTGGGTGTTTTCAGCAACTTCAGAGCGCTGGGAGCATGCATGTGAGCACCTTGAGCCGCAGATATTCCTGGTCGCGTAGACCGTAGGCGCGCCGCTGGATGACGCGGATCTTGTTGTTG
>JAPLPD010000263.1 GCA_026400395.1 Alphaproteobacteria bacterium
CAAAGGCGCCGCTGTCGCTTCGATGAGTTGGCCATCGGGAAATGATGCCCAATTCAACCGCCTTACGAAACCCCGAAAACCCAGTATCCATAGGCCTTCAGGCCGCATTCCCCATCAGATTCACCCACTCGTTTTCCTGAGGAGCCTCTTTTTTACATGTTGCGCAATCGATTCTACATCGGAGAGGTCCGATTTAAGAACGACATCTTCCCCGGACCCCAGCCCGCGCTTATGGATCGCGAACTCTTCGAGGCAGTCCAGGCAAAGCTGACCGAGCAGTGGTCTCACCGCACTGTGACCCGGACCAAATCCGCGGCCTTGCTAACAGGGCTGCTATTCGACGACGCCGGGCATGCCATGGTTGCCACCCATGCGACCAAAAACAGAGTGCGCTATCGATATTACGTGTCCCGACCTCAGCTTCGCGGTTCGACAATGCTGCCTGCAGGTTCGATTTTTCGTGTGCCCGCCGCGGACATCGAAGCCGTTGTGCTCAAGGCGCTGGCTGCGCGTTCCGGGGATCGGACTGAGACGACAGCAGACCAAAGTCAGCACGGCATCGTCGCGGCAAACGTCGCTCGCATTGAGGTCCGCAAAAACCAAATTGCGATACGGCTCAATCCGCCGGTTGCTGATGACGGCAGAGATTCCGATCCGGTCACCGGGCGTGATCCAATGGCACAGAACGAAGAGCAACACAGCCCAAAACTGCTAATTCCGTGGTGCAAGCCGCCGTCACGAAAGTTTCGGGAGATCCTATTGCCACCGGCGGTTTCACGGCGCGAGGTACGCCCCATCAAGCCCGAACGAAGAACCGCCCTGATCAAATCGATTGCACAGGGCCGAGAGTGGCTGGACGAGATCATCTCCGGTCAATCCCAGGGGGTTGAGCAGATTGCTGCGCGCCACAAATGCGGCGTCCGTCACGTCAATCTCACGATCTCGATGGCTTTCATCGCTCCGGCCCTCGTGAACGCCGCTGTCGAAGGTCGTCTGCCTCGTGGTATCGGCGTTGCCAGCCTCCGCGATCCGCCGGCCGAATGGTCGCTCCAGCTCAAACGTCTGGGCCTCGATCAGCCGACCAATCCTTCGCGATAATCCGACCAATGGCAGTAATCCGGCCATTGTCTCTCGGGACGGTCGGCCAGGACACCCAGCCATCGCGGCCAAGCGCCAGGATCCGGGATTCTTCGCCCGGAGACAGCCCCCATAAAACAGGTATTCGGTCTCGGCGGAGACCGCCAAGGGAGAATTCAAAGTAAAAAAGCCCGCGATTGGCGGGCATTTCTTCGACGTCTCCCTGAACCGGCAGATCGTTAGACTAGCTGGTGGGCGCGACAGGGATCGAACCTGTGACCCCTACCATGTCAAGGTAGTGCTCTTCCGCTGAGCTACGCGCCCGTCCAGTGCGGCAGGTCTTATCGGCTAAGCGCCGGGCAGGCAAGCGGCGAAAGGCAGCGGCGAAAGGCGAGCGAAGCGACGCCGCCTTGAACCTCATATCAGGCCGCAACCGCCAGTATCTTATGGACCTCGTTGACGAGGTCGCGCAGGTGGATCGGCTTGGACAGCACCTTGGCGTGCTTGGGCGCGGTGGAATCCGCGTTCAGCGCCACGGCGGCGAAGCCGGTGATGAACATGATCTTGATGTCGGGATCGAGTTCGGCCGCGCGGCGGGCGAGTTCGATGCCGTCCATCTCGGGCATCACGATATCGGTGAGCAGGAGTTGGAATGGCTCCTCACGCAGCCGCTGATAGGCCGACAGCCCGTTGTCGTAGGAAATAACCTCGAAGCCCGCGTTCTGCAGCGCCTTCACCAGGAAGCGCCGCATGTCGTTGTCGTCTTCCGCGAGAAGGATTTTCGCGTTCTGATCGCCTTGATTGTTCTGTGTCATCTTCCCCGACCGCCCTCGTGTGGAACCTTCTAGCGGTCCGCACGCTAACGTCCCGTTACAACACCCCGGTAGCTTGCCCGTCTTTGGCCCTGCCGGGCAACCGTTTTGCTGCGAATTCGCTCGATTTTGGCGAGAACCCGTCCTCGCCTCCCATAAGCCGAAATGCTGGTAAACAAGCGGTGAAAGGACACTTGGCAGCGCCACTTCGGCGCACAATGAGAATGTCCCCTCGTTCCGCACAATGAGAATGTCCCCTTTTGGATGGGGCTGAGCGTTTGTGGGTAACGAGGGGGGTCGCGCGCCTTCACAGCGGTAGCGTCGCCCCTCGTTATCCACATCCGCGTTGGCC
>JAPLPD010000284.1:0-17777 GCA_026400395.1 Alphaproteobacteria bacterium
TTCGTCGAGGGCCTCAACAACAAGATCCGCGTCATCCAGCGGCGCGCCTACGGTCTACGCGACCAGGAATATCTGCGGCTCAAGGTGCTCACATGCATGCTCCCAGCGCTCTGAAGTTGCTGAAAACACCCACTCGTTTTTCTGAAGACCCAAATTTATATGGAAATTCTAGCCGCCACCGCCACAGCCTGAGTCTCGATCAGTGGTGGCGCCGGCGCCGCAGTATCACGCGGCCGCGCCGGTTCGTGACGATCATTCGCCAGATCGGCTTGCGCGTCAGCGGCAAGGCGATCAGGACAGTCAGCGTGACCACAGCCATCACGGCCCAGACGTCGTTGATGGCCTCGGTGAAAGCGAGCTTGTCGATCAGCGGCGCTACGATGGCTTGCGCCGCTGGGTCCGTGGGTGACATGCCGAGCATGCCGGGCGGCAGGCCGAGCGCCCGGATGGTTTCAAGATTGCCCGCGATTAATTTCTCGGTCAGATCCCGCGCGTGGACCGGCGCGCGGCTGTAGATGATGGTGTCGATGATGGCGATCCCGATCGCACCGCCGAGATTCCGCATCATGTTGAACAGGCCGCTGGCGTCCGTTACTCCGGCCTGGGAAATGTGACCCAGCGCCAGGCGCGTGGGTGGCAGGATGCAGAACATCACCGCAAATCCGCGCACCACCTGCGGCCAGAACATGTCTGCGAAATCGGTGGAGGGCGTCTGGATGCAGCTCATCATCAGGCCGATGCCGAACAGCAGAAATCCGAACCCGGTCAGATAGCGCTCGTCGAATCGCTGGTCCAAGGCGGCCGCGAGCGGCGCCGACACGAGTTGCACGGCGCCGGTCACCAGCATGATCAGCCCGACCTCCAGCGCCCCATGGCCCCGGACGTAGGCCAGGAACACCGGCATCAGGTAGACCGATCCGAACAGCCCGATGCCGAACACGAAGCTCAGCAGACAACCGACGGCAAAATTCCGGTCGCCGAACGTGTGCAGTTCGACCAGCGGCCATGGCGAGCGCAGGGTTCGCTGCACGAATCCCGCGCCGGCGGCGGCACTCAGCACGAGCAGGCCGCCCACTAGCAGGGACGTCCAGCCGCGCTCGGGGGCTTCCTTGATGGCAACCTCAAGGGCAACCAAGGAGCAGGTCATCAGTATGAGCGAGACGGCATCGAGATGGCGCGCGCGGTCGTACTCGGGCGTGTCCTTGGGGAGTGTCACGCATGCGACCACCGCCGCGATAAAGCCGGGCGCGACGTTGACGAGGAAGAGCCATTGCCAGGAGAAAGCTTCGGTGATCCAGCCGCCCACCACCGGGCCGGCGATCGGCGCGATGACCGCCATGACGCCGCCGATGGTGGTCGCAGCGGTCTGGAGCCGGAACGGGAACAGCAGGAACACTGCGGCGAAAACAGCTGGGATCAGCGTGCCGCCCGCGAATCCTTGAACGACTCGCCACCCGATCAATGAGACAAAGCCGCCGCTGGCCTCGCAGCCAATCGAGGCGAGGGTAAAGACGGTGACTGAGGCAACGAACAGCCAACGCATGGTGAAGGTTCGGGTCAGTATTCCTGTGAGAGGAATAGCGACGATTTCCGCGATCAGATACGCGGTCTGGATCCAGCTCATCTGATCTTGCGGGATATTGAGGGCGCGCTGGATGGTCGGCAGCGACGTGGCAACCACCTGAACGTCGAGAATCGCCATGAACATGCCGATGCACATCATGGCAAAGCCGATCCAGGTCGCGAGCGAGACCGGCTTCGAAGCGTGGTGCGGGGCGGGGATCATATCGATCCCGGGGGCGCTCAACTGGGCGCTCAGGAGGTTTTGTTGACGAGTTTGCTGACCGCTTCGGCGACATGACCGATGGTCTCGAAGGCCAGAACCGCGGATTCGTTCGCGTTGAAATTGATGGCGATGTTGTACTTGTTCTCCAGTGCGAAAACGATCTCGATGATGTCGAGCGATTCGACGCCGATCGCCTCCAACTTGGACTCCGGGCCCAGTTGCTCGACCGGCAGGCCGATCTGCTTGGAAATGATGCTTTTCACATCGTCGAGAACATTCATGCGGATTGCCTACCAACGCCGGGCCAAACGAGCCGATAAACCGTCATAAACCACGGAATCGCCGACGGCCCGTTCCATTTCTGCCGTCTTTAGGTGCATTTGCGGAACCAGCCGCCATCTCGTAAGCTTTATACCTCAATGGCAACAACGGCCTACATCAATCGCATCGCGGTGGGAGTTCCTCCGCACGATGTTCATCACGCGTTCCTGCATTTCATCGAGACGCTGTTTCGCAAGGACAGCGGCACGCTTGAACTTTTTCGGCGCATGGCTGCCCGCTCGGGCATCGAGCATCGCTATTCCTGTCTGGAGCTTGCGCCCGACTGGAAAGACGGCCCTGCTATGGATGTCGGCGGGCTGTACACGCGGGGCGCGTTTGCCAACACCGCGGCCCGCATGCGGATGTTCGAGCAGCGTGCGCCTGATCTTGCGGTGGCGACCGTCGGACAGCTCGATCTGGGAGAGGAACGCAGCCGCATCACTCACCTTGTGGTGACCAGTTGCACCGGGTTTTCTGCGCCGGGCCTGGATTTGCAGGTTGTCGAGCGTTGCGGCCTGCCGTCGTCGGTCGAGCGCACCATGGTCGGATTCATGGGGTGCGCGGCCGCCATCAACGGGCTGAAGCTGGCGCGCCATATCGTGCGTTCGGAGCCGGCCGCGCGGGTGCTCGTGCTCAATCTCGAACTCTGCACCCTGCATCTGCAGGAGACCCTCAGCATCCCGCAGTTGCTGTGCTTCATGCTGTTCGCCGACGGCTGCGCGGCCTCTCTGGTGACCGCGGAGCCGAAGGGGATTGCCCTCGACAGCTTCCGCGCAGTGCTGATTCCGGACAGCCTCGAGCTGATGTCCTGGAATATCCGCGATCTCGGATTCGACATGGTGTTGTCGGGCAAGGTGCCGCGCGCCATCCATGACTCGCTGCGCGACGGCGCCCACCAGATCATCGGATCGGCTGCGGTCGGCGACATCGACCTGTGGGCGGTGCATCCCGGCGGCGGCACTATCCTCGACGCGGTCGAACGCGCCTTCGATCTGCCGCCTTCGGCGCTGGCGCCTTCGCGCGAGGTGTTGCGCCGGCACGGCAATATGTCTTCGGCGACGGTGATGTTCGTGCTCGAGGCGATGATGCGCGAGGCGGCGTCGGGCGCGCGCGGCTGCGCCATGGCGTTCGGCCCGGGGCTGATCGCCGAGACCATGCTGTTCCATACAGTCGGCAACGCGTCGTCGCGGGCCGCGCAGGGCACGTCCCACCAACCCGCCCGCGCGCCGGCCCTGTTGGACGGCTGACCATGCCGGTGTCCGCCGCCCGCCGGGTGCAGCGCGAACTGCTAGACGAACTGGCGGCCGACGATCCGCGCGCCGTGCATTCGCGCCGCGATCTCAACCGCGTCAACACCTGGATGCTGCAGCCGGGCATTATGGCGCGCTGGCTGCTGCGGCATCATGCCGGCGCGGCGCCGCGCACGCTGCTCGATCTCGGCTCCGGCGACGGCGCGTTCATCCTGCGGGTGGCGCGGATATTGGCGCCGCGCTGGCCCGGTGTCGCGGTCACCATGCTGGACCGGCAGGACATCGTCAGCGCCAAGACCCGGCGCGGCTTCGATGCGCTCGGCTGGAGCGCGAACCTGGTCAATGCGGATTTGTTCGGCGCGCTGGAGGACGGAGCGCTGCCGGCCGCCGATGTCGCCACCGCCAATCTGTTCCTGCATCACTTCACGGACCAGCAACTCGGAGAGCTGCTGCCGCGGGTGGCGCGGCTTGCGCCGCTGTTCGTCGCCTGCGAGCCGCGCCGCGCGGCGCTGCCGCATGTGGCGACACGCATGCTGTGGGTGATCGGCTGCAACGGCGTGACGCTGCACGATGCCCGCGTCAGCGTTGAGGCGGGCTTTACCGGCCGCGAACTGTCCGGCCTCTGGCCCGAGCCAGGTCGGTGGCGCCTGCACGAGCAGGCGGCGCCGCCGTTCTCCCACGGCTTTGCCGCGCGGCGCCTGGAGGCGGTTCATGACACATGACGTCATCGTCATCGGCGGCGGCCCGGCAGGGGCGACGGCGGCGCTTCTGCTGGCGCGGGCCGGCTGGTCGGTCGCCGTCGTCGAAAAGGACGAGTTTCCGAGGCGCAAGGTCTGCGGCGAGTTCATCTCGGCCACCAGCATGTTGCTGTTGCGCGATCTGGGGCTGCTCGGCGGCTTCAATGACCAGGCCGGGCCGGAGGTTCGCCGTGTCGGCCTGTTCGCCCGCGATGTCACCCTCGCGGCGCCGATGCCGCAGCCGGCCAACGGCGTCGCCCGATGGGGCAGGGCGCTCGGCCGTGAGCATCTCGATGGCCAGCTGCTCGACGCCGCCCGGCGCGCCGGCGCCGAGGTGTTGCAGCCGTGGAAGGCCACCGGGCTTCGCCGCAGCGGCACGGGTTACGTGTGCACCGTCAACGCGGACAACTCGCGCGAGCTGACTGCGCCGATCGTCATCGCCGCGCATGGCTCGTGGCAGGCGGGCACCCTGCCGACGCAGCCAGCGATCCCGCACGGTCCATCGGACCTGCTCGGCTTCAAGGCGCATTTCACCGGCAGCAACCTGCCGCCAGACCTGATGCCGCTGCTTGCGTTTCCCGGCGGCTACGGCGGCATGGTCAACACCGACGGCGGGCGCGTCAGCCTGTCGTGCTGTATCCGCCGCGACACCCTCGATCGATGCCGGAGCGAACTCGGCAACCCGCGGGCCTCCGAGGCCGTGCTGCATCACGTCCAGTCGTCCTGCGCCGGCGTCCGCGACGCCCTGAAGGGAGCCACGCTGCACCACGTATGGCTGGCCGCCGGTCCGATCCGCCCCGGCATCCGCGACCGTCATGCGGACGGGCTCTTTCGCATTGGAAATTGCGCCGGTGAAGCGCATCCGATTGTCGCCGAGGGCATCAGCATGGCAATGCAATCGGCATCGGTGTTGTGCCGGCACCTGATCGCCCGGCGCGAGGACGCCGTGGCCGGCCGGACCGCCGAGATCGGCAGCCGCTACACCGCCGACTGGGACCGCCTGTTCGCGCCGCGCATTCGCGCCTCGAAGCTGTTTGCCACGCTGGCGATGTCGCAGATCGCCGCCGGCCTCGCGTTGCCGCTGATGAAAAGCTTCCCGAGCCTTCTGACCATGGGCGCGCAGCTCAGCGGCAAGACCAATCAGGCTTACGCCGCGAGCCTTTAGGATTTCCGGCCTTCATTTCTTCAGTGCATCCCGCCGCGCGGCCTTGGCCTTCAGCCGCTCGACCGTTTTCGCGGTATCGACGATGAAACGGGAATGCGTGCCTGAGCCGATCGCCTCCAGGTCATCCCTGGCCAAGACCTCGAATGTGATCTTGCGTCCTTCGGACCGCAGTATAGCCAATGTCTCAAAAATCGTAGAGATCGGCGTCCACGTCGGGACGGCCGGTCAGCGCGCCGCAGATCACATCGGCGGCGATACGCGCGTAGGTCGTGCCGTTGCCGCCGTAGCCCAACGCCACCCAGCAATGCGGCATCTTCGGCACTGCGCCGATTCGCGGCAGGCCGGTTGCGCTCGACCCGAACGATCCGCACCAGGCGAAATCCGCCGTGGCGTCGGCGCCGCGGATCATCCGCCCGAGCTTACGTTGCAAAGTCTTGGTCTTGCGCGCGAGCAAGGCGTCACGCTTTTCCTCGTCGGAAAACTCCTCGTCTTCGCCGCCGCAGACGATCCGCCCGTCCGGCGTCGTCCGCAGATAAAGATAGGGGTCGGACGCCTCCCAGATGGTGCATTGCTCGGGCCACAGCCGCCGCTTCTGCGGCGCCGTCGCCATCGCGTAGGTCGAGATGATCTGGTGGCCTCGCCGTGGCACGCAATCCCGCATTTCATAGCCGGTGGCGAATACCATATGGCGAAATTCGATGTGGTGGCCATTGGCGGCTGTGGCGGTTCGCTCCCGAACATCGATGGCGGCGATCTCAGCCGGCGAATAGATCGTCATCGCGCGGCGCGCGCAAGCGGACTTCAGCAGGAGCAGCGTCGCCTGCCTCGGGTCGATGACCGCGCTGTCGTAGCTGAGCAGAGCGGCGCTGCGTGTAAGCCCGAACCGCGATTTAAGGTCGGCGCTATTGAGGAATCGGCTGGCGAGTCCCGCGGCCTTGCGCGCATCGTGCTCGTTCGCCAATGCGTCCTTGTCCAGCAGGTCGCCCGCGAGATAGAGCGAGTCGCGCCGGATGACGTTGGGTACGCCGATCTCCAGCAGTCGCGCCGAGATGGCGTCCACGGCAAGCTTCGATCGCCGCCATGCACGCACAGCGTTCGGCTTGCCGATCTTGCGTGCCAGATGAATGAGTGGCGTGTCGATTTCGCTTTGCACCAATGCGGTGCTGGCCGTCGTCGATCCCTTGGCCGGTCCTCGTTTGTCGGCGATGACGACACTCAGGCCGCTTTCCGACAGGCCGTCGGCGATCATCGCGCCGGTGATGCCGGCGCCGATCACCAGCACGTCGGCCGCGAGGCTTCGGCTGAGCCGGCGATGGGGGACACGGGGCGTCGGCCCGGATTCCCAGATCGAGCGTCCGGTCCGCAGGTCTTTTGATGCTGTAATCACTGCGCCGCGACGATGCCTATCGCCGCTTGCGCGGGACTTTCTTGCCTCTTGCGGGCCTTCGAAAGTCCGATGGCGATGGCCTGCTTGCGGCTCTTTGCCTTGCCGCCTTTGCCGCTCTTGGCGGCGCCCTTCTTGTAACGGTGCATTTCGCGCTCGACCTCTTTGCCGGCGCTCTTGGAGTATTTTCGCTTCTTGGCCATCGGGGCTCTCCATCACTCGCGCGGCGTTGCCGCGTGCGCGTCCGCCACCCTCGGTGGGGCGGGCAACGCGGATCAATCGAGGAGAGGGGATTTTGTTCCTTCCGGGCGGCGCGTATTGGCGCGCCTATTCGGTGCCGTAGGCCCGATTTCCCGCGTCGCCCAGTCCGGGGATGATGTAAGCGTTGGCATCGAGATGATCGTCGATCGCGGCGGTCCACAATCGCACGTCGGGGTGGATGCCGCGCAGCCGCTCGACCCCCTCGGGCGAGGCGATCAGACAAGCCACGCGGATGTCGGTCGCGCCGCGCTCCTTCAGCCGGTCGATGGCGGCGACGGCGGTGTTGGCGGTCGCCACCACCGGCGACACCACGATCACCTGCCGCGCGGCGAGATCGGACGGTGTCTTCAGGTAGTACTCCACGGCGGTCAAGGTTTCCGGATCGCGGTAGAGCCCGATGTGGGCGACCCGCGCGGCGGGCACCAGATCGAGCATGCCTTCGACCAGCGCCAATCCGGCGCGCAGGATCGGCGCGAACACCAGCTTCTTGCCGGCGATCTTCGGCGCCTTCATCCGAGTCATCGGCGTTTCGATCTCCGCCCATTCGAGCGGCAGATCGCGCGTCAGCTCGTAGCAGAGCAGGATGCCAAGCTCGCGGGCAAGTTCGCGGAAGGATTTGGTCGAGCGCTCCTGCTCGCGAATCAAGGTGAGCTTGTGCTGCACCAGCGGATGATCGACGACCGTCACGCCTTCCATGGTCTTCCCCTTCGTCAAAACACGGTCCCGTCGCTGATGATTTTCAGCGGCGGCCCGCCGTCCGCCCGCAGTTGCCTGGCGATGGCGCGTCCCGCGGTCCAGGTGCCGCCTTGCAAAATCTTCGCAAGCGGAAGGCTCTCGCGGTCCATCTTCAATTGTTTCCGCACGATCTCGGCCAGCTTGTCGAGCAGCGCGACGGTGAGCGCGCGCCACTCCACCACCAACTCGGCGTCGACGCTGTGTTCGCGCTGCGCCGCCGCCGGATCGCGCAGCGCCAGCACGCCGGTGTCGATGAACAATCCGCCGTTGCGGTATTCCGCCAGTCCGGTCAGTCCGTCGATGTTGGTGACCTCGATGCCGGCCCACTGCAGCGGTTCGATCAGCGAATACGACAGCCATTGCGACAGCTTGTGCAGCGGCACGAGGCCGGTGGTCTCGTCGCCGGTCTTGAGCGATGCGTGCCGCCAGCAATCGCCGAGCGCAACGCCGCCGAGCGTCAGCCGCGACGGCCAGATCGGGCCGAGATGCGTCAGCACCTCGGACAGGATCGTCGTCGCTTCGATTTTTCCGCCTTTTGCCATCGCGGCCAGATGATCGAACAGCCCGCCGGGCCGCGGCGTGTCGGCGCGGCCGAACACCTCAGGCTTGGCCATCACCGTGCGTCCAAGCCGCCGCAGCAGGTCGGCGCGGCCGGCTACGTTCAGCAGCGGATTTTGCTCGGTCACCTGGAAGCCGCGGACGAGCTTGGTATCGGGCAGTTCAGCCAGGATCGATCCATCGACCCGCAGCGGATAGCTCGGCCATTTCGAGAACTCGCAGTCGCGGAACATCACGAGACTCGCCAGCGCCAGCCCCTCCGAGCGAGTCACATATTCGCCGCTCACCGGATAGCGAAACCGCCAGCCCGGTCCCGAGCCGGCATCGAGCAGCACGCTGACGATGGCGAGGTCGAACGCGGTGCGGGCTTTTTCCTCCGGAGACGGCCATGCCATCGCCTGATCGATTTCGCCCCAATAGTCGAAACCGTCGATGTCGAAATGCCGCCAGCGCGAGTGGAACGGCACGTCGAGCGACGGATACGCCGCACGGGTCGTGTCGATCACGAGTTTGGCTGCTGCGTCGAGCCGGTTCAGATCGACCGAAAAATTCGGCAGCGAATCGCCCAGCGCCAGCATCCGGTGCGCGCGGTCGCGCACGGCGGCGGCGTTAAGCAGGCTTTTTGCGGCGGCCTCCGGCGTCACGATCAATACTTTTCGAGTGGCCTGCCGGACGTGTTCTCGACGTCGCCGGGCTTCTGCGGCTCCGGGGTGTAGTAGCCGGCGGCCTTCTTGGCCTCGATCTCCACATGGGCGTCCGGCGGCACCAGATCGTCCGGAATCGGCACCCGCTCGACGATGTCGATGCCCTGGCCGACCAGCGCGTCGTGCTTCATGTCGCTCATCGAGACGAAGCGGTCGATCCGCCGCACGCCGAGCCAGTGCAGCGCGTCCGGCATCAACTGCTGGAAGCGCGCGTCCTGCACGCCGGCTACGCATTCGGTGCGTTCGAAATAGGTCGCGGCGGCGTCGCCGCCCTCCTGGCGCTTGCGCGCGTTGTAGACCAGAAACTTGGTCACCTCGCCGAGCGCGCGGCCTTCCTTGCGGTTGTAGACGATGATGCCGAGTTCGCCCTGCTGGGCGGCCTTGGCGCATTCCTCGATGCCGTGAATGAGATACGGCCGGCAGGTGCAGATGTCGGAGCCGAATACGTCGGAGCCGTTGCATTCGTCATGCACGCGGCAGGTGAGCTTGGTGCGCGGCTCGTTCAGCTTGGTCACGTCGCCGAACAGATAGACCGTGATGCCGCCGATCGGCGGCAGGAATACCCGCAGGTCCGGCCGCGTCACCAGTTCGGGGAACATGCCTGCGGTCTGTTCAAACAGGCTCCGCCGCAGGGAATTCTCCGAGGTGCCGAACCGCTCGGCGATGCCGGGCAGGTACCACACCGGGTCGATGGCGATCTTGGTCACCGACAGGCTGCCGTTCTCATAAATGGCGTGGCCGTCGGCCTTCAGACGTCCGGCTGCCACCGCGTCGCGCATCTCGATCAGATCGAGCCGCGCCTTGGTGATGGCGATGCTCGGGCGGATGTCGAGGCCCTCGGCGATCTCGGTCTTGAACGACTCGGCGACCAGGTGTCCCCACGGGTCGATCGAAACGATCTTGCCGGGCTCGCTCCATTGCGGGAACGGTCCGATGGTCGCGGTCGGATAGGTGTTGGTGAGGTCCGGCCGGCGGATCGGATCGAGGGTGCCCGACGACACTGCCAGCGCGCGATAGAGCGCATACGAGCCGCCGTGGGTGCCGATTACGTTGCGCAAGCCCAGCTGCGAGACGGTGCCGATCACCGGCCCGCTCTGCTGCGCCGACGGGGCACCCCAATGGATCGGGAAACGCGCCTTCGCGCCCGGTTCGGGATGCGAGGTGAGACGGATGTGGTCCGGACGGTTCGACGTCATAGCAATCCTCAATAGCGGCGGCCCAAAAGCCCGACGGCCCGCCGCGATGGCGAGCCGACACACCGGAATGTCACTATTTAGTGAAACTCAATCCGCCCGGCGGATCGCTGCCCCACTAAAGGCATAGTATAACCATCCCGGCGGCGTCCCGCCACTGCCTTGGGTATGTTCCAGGAATATCAGCTAATTGCGTGTGTCGGGCGTGGCTGGCCCCGATCTTGCAAGCCGATGCGCAAGCGCGGCGATCAGGCTCGCCGGCGGCGCCAACCACCGATCGCCTTGCAAACACCGAGCGCCTTGGGAGCATGACATGCACAGTCTCCGCCTTTCGACCCTCGCTGTTGCCGCCCTGCTGAGCGGGCTGGCCGCGCCGTCCCACGCCGCGGACTGGCCGGCCAAGCCGGTCACCGTGATCGTGCCGTTCGGCGCCGGCGGCAACACCGACATGATGGCGCGGCTGGGCGCCCAGCACCTGGCCGCCAAACTCGGCCAGAGCTTCGTCATCGAGAACCGTCCGAGCGCGGGCGGGGCGCTCGCCACCGGTCAGGTCGCGGCCGCCGCGCCGGACGGCTACACGCTGCTGTTCGCGGCCTCGTCGATGATCGTGCTGACGCCGCAGTTGCAGAAGCTGACCTTCGATCCGATGAAGCAGCTGGTGCCGATCACCAACATGGGCACCGGCACGCAGATGATCGCCATCAAGCGCGAATTGCCGGTGAAAACGCTGCCGGAGTTCATCGCCTACGCCAAGGCCAATCCGGGCAAGCTCAACTACACCGTGGCGGGCACCCAGAACATCAGCCATCTGGCGCCCGCGCTGCTGTTTGCCCGCGCCGGCATCGACATCGTTCTGGTCCCGCAGAAGAGCGAACCGGCGGCGATCGCCGATCTCATGGCCGGTCAGGTCGATCTTTATTTCGGCAACTCGTCCTCGCTGCTGCCGCATATCAACAGCGACAGGGTCCGTCTGATCGCCGTCGGCACCCCGACCCGCCTCAGCGTCGCGCCGGATATCCCTTCGGTGTCGGAAACGCTGCCGGGGTTTGAGTTCTCGTCCTGGAACGGCTTCCTGGCGCCGGCCGGAACGCCGGATTCAATCGTCACCACGCTCCGGGACGAGGTGACGGCATTTGCCAAATCGCCGGAAATTTCCGAACGTCTGTCCAAGCTCGGAATCATTCCGGGGGGAATGACCAAGGAACAGAACGAGGCTGCGTTCAAGAAGGACTACGAATCCTTCCTGGCGGCGGCCAAAGCGGCGGGGATCGAACCGCCCAAATAACGAAAGGGCACTCGTGACATCCGCTCAAACGCTACGTGACATCCTCGCGCAACCGGCCATCGAAGTGATGCCGGGTTGCTACGACGGGCTCTCGGCCAAGCTGGTGGCCGATGCGGGCTTCAAGGTCACCTTCATGAGCGGATTCGCGGTTGCCGCGGCCCGGCTCGGCATGCCGGACACCGGCCTGATCTCGTTCAGCGAGATGCTGGACAGTCTTCGCAACTGCTGCGCCGCCGCCGGCAACGTGCCGGTGATCGGCGACGGCGACACCGGTTATGGCAACGCGCTCAACGTACAGCGCACCGTGGTCGAATACGCCCGCGCCGGCGCCGCCTGCGTGATGATTGAGGATCAGGTCAGCCCGAAGAAATGCGGCCACACCCGCGGCAAGCAGGTGATCTCGCGGGCGGAGGCGCGCATGAAGGTTCGCGCCGCGGTGGATGCCCGCGCCGGGGTGGACATTCTGGTGATGGCGCGCACCGACGCCCGAGCGGTGCATGGGTTCGACGAGGCGCTGGCGCGCTGCAAGGACTTCGAGGACGAGGGCGCCGACATCATCTTCCTGGAGGCGCCCGAAACCGAGGACGAGATGGCCCGCTTCTGCGCGGCGATCAAGAAGCCCTGCATGGCCAACATGGTGCCGGCGGGCGGCAAGACGCCGGTGCTGCCGCCGGCGAAATTGCAGGAGATCGGCTACAAGCTCGCGCTCTATCCGGTGATGCTGCTGTCGTCGTCCATCGCGGCGATGCAGGGCACGCTGGCGTCGCTGAAGCCCGGCTCCCAATCACCGCCGCCGCCGGCAATCTCGTTCACGGATTTGCAGACCGTGGTCGGCTTCCCGAACTATTGGGCTAGCGAGACCAAGTATCAGGCGAAGGAATAGAATAAACGCGCCGGGTGATGCCGGGGCGTGTCAAAGGCGCAAACCCGGCAGTCGTTGTTGCGGCAGAGGCGATCCATGAGGCGTCGCGATTTCATCTCGCTGCTCGGTGGCGCGGCTGCGATATGGCCTCACGCCGTGCATGCGCAGCAGCCTCCTGTGATCGGGGCGCTGTTTCTCGGGCGGAGTGAGGGCGCCGCGGCCCAGACTGCGGGCTTCCATCTTGGGTTGAGGCAGGCCGGCTTCGAGGTCGGTAAATCCCTGCGGATGGAGTATCGTTACGCGGACAATCAGGCCGATCGGCTGCTGGCTCTCGCCACCGAATTGGTCAAGACGCCGGTGGCTCTGATCGTAGTGTTTGGAGGTCCGGCCCCGGCACTGGCGGCAAAGGCGGCGACCACAACAATTCCGATCGTGTTTGGCTCGGTCCCGGACCCGGTACGCGGCGGCCTGGTCGCGAGTATCAACCGGCCGGGCGGCAATGTAACCGGCGTCTCGACGCTCACTCTCGAACTCGATCCGAAACGGCTGGAGTTGCTGCATGAGCTTGCGCCCGCGCGCGGACCGCTCGGCGTGCTGCTGAATCCAACCCGCCCCGACACCCAGATTCAGTCGGATGGCATTAAGACCGCGGCGCAGTCGATCGGGCGCGAACTGGTGCTCG
Organism: Alphaproteobacteria bacterium; assembly: GCA_026400395.1. Taxonomy (GTDB): domain Bacteria; phylum Pseudomonadota; class Alphaproteobacteria; order Rhizobiales; family Xanthobacteraceae; genus Z2-YC6860. The sequence goes on from JAPLPD010000284.1 coordinate 12,924, forward strand.
GTCACGCATCCACGGTTGCGCAGATCGATGCGGCCTTTGCGATGTTCAAGGAGCGTTCTGTCGCGGGAGTCTTGATTGGCGCAGACCCGTATTTCACCAATCAAATCCCGCAACTCGTTGCTCTGTCGTCCCGTTATGGTTGGCCCGCCATTCAGCAATGGCGTGAATTTGCCGAAGCCGGAGGGCTCGCCGGCTATGGGCCGAATCAGACCGACGCCTATCGGCAAGCAGGCATCTTCGCGGCGCGCATTCTGAAGGGCGAAAAACCGGCCGATCTTCCTGTGCAGCAAGTGGCCAAGTTCGAGTTTGTCATCAATCTTCGGACGGCCAAGGCGCTCGGACTGACCGTGCCGCTGCCGTTGCTCGGGCGTGCCGATGAAGTGATCGAGTAAGACCCACGGCCTCCGTGACTATTCGATCTCCGCCGCGCGCCGCATGCTGGCGATCATTGACGAGCGCAGCATGTAGTCCCGCGCCGAGACCTTGTCGGCCGCAACCTTGCGCATGGCGTCGAGCGATTTTTTCCGCGTTTCCGGATCGCGCTCGCTGATAATCTGCTGGTTGCGGTGGGTGTGCTGCTGCACCGCCTCGACCGCGACCGTGCGCCGCTGCCGGTCGTAGCGGTCGAGCAGCCGGTCGTCGGCGCCGGCGTAAATCGCCTTCAGCTTGTCCGCCAGATTGAACGCGTCCTGGATGCCGCCGTTCATGCCCATGCCGCCGAGCGGATTGTTGACGTGGGCGGCGTCGCCGGCGAGCAGCACGCGGCCGTGCCGGAAGTTTTTGGCGACGCGCTGATGCACATGGTAGATCGACCGGTGCGCGATCGTGTAAGGCTCGGGCCGATGCACCACCCGCTGCAGCATCGCCTGCAGGTTGTCGTCCGATAGCAGTTGCTCGCGGTCGGAGTTTTCCGGCGCCGGCACCAGGACGCGCCACAGCCCCGGCACCCGCAGCAGCACCAGCCATTCCAGCGGGTCGGCGATGTAATTCACATAAGCAATGTCGGTCAGGGTTTTCTCGAAAGGAAACGCCGTCGAGGCGATCAGGAACAGCTCGGCATAAGTGAAGCCCTCGAACTCGATGCCGAGCGAGCGGCGCACCGCGCTCCGCGCCCCATCGGCCGCCATCATGTAGCGTCCGGCGATCTCGACCGGCCCCGCCGCGGTGTTGGCGGTCACGGTGACAACGTCGCCGTCCTGGCGCACCGCCGTGACCTCGTGGCCGAAGCGGACATCGGCGCCTTCCTGCTGGAGTTTTTCCTGCAAGAACTGCATCAGCTTCCACTGCTCGCACTGCACCCGGTAGGGGTGATTGGTGTCGCCGGCGAGTAGCGAAAGATCGAAGGTCGCCACGGGGCCGGTCGCGCGGCCGTTCGAACTCGTCCAGCAAATCGAGCGTCGGCGGATGGAAGGTCGAGCCGCGCAGCTCCATCACCAGCTCAGGCTCGGCCGCGAGCAGCGTCGCGGGAATTCCCCGCCGGCGCAGCGCCAGCGCTGCGGTCAGGCCGACAGGGCCGGCGCCGACGACGATCACACGGTCATTTTGATCTGGCATCGAGGAATGACTTTCCGTTGCCACCGAGACATAGCAAACTGCCAGCCAGAAATCCCAACAGGAGCGGCGATGAGAGATATTCTCGGCTGGCGACGCAAGTTCGGCGTACTCGGGCCTTCCACCAATACGATCGTTCAGCCCGATTTCGAGATGATGCGGCCGCCAGGCGTCACCAACCACTACAGCCGCATTTTTACGCCAAACGCCCAGGCCGTGAGCAACGATACGTTCATGGCGGCCACCAACTTGATCGGTGAGAACACGCTGGATGCGGTGCGCAGCGTGATGACCAGTTCGCCGGACTATCTGGTCATGGGCATGTCGGCAGTGACGTTCTTCGATGGTGTCAGGGGCGCCGACGCGTTCCAGGAAAAGGTGGAGAAGGCATCCGGCGTCAAGATCAGCATCGGATCGCACTCCTGCACCGCGGCCTTGAAGACCTATGGCGGGGTCAAGCGCATTGCGATCCTGTCGCCGTATTACCCGGCCGCCAATGAGCAGGTGGCAAAATACTTCACCGATTCCGGTTTCGAGGTGGTGCGCGATATCTGTCTGCGATGCCCAACCTGGACGGCGATTGCCGAGGTGCCGCCGGATGTGTTGCGCGAGAAATTGATCGAGCTGAATGGCAACGGTCGCGACGTAGACGCCATTATCCAGGTCGGCACCAATCTCAGCATGGTGCGTCTGGCCGCCGCTGCCGAGATGTGGCTCGGCAAGCCGATCATCGCGATCAACACCGCGACCTACTGGCACGCGCTGCGCGCCAATAACATTCCGGACAAGATTTACGGGCTTGGGCGGCTGCTGGAAGAGTTCTGACGGGCTCAGCGGTTCGACAAGGCGTCGGTCAGCCGGCGCCAGTCGTTCTCTGCGGGCGGCAGTCCAAAGCGCAGCCACGAGGGCTCCTCGCTGAATCGCCGGACCAGAATTCCGGCGCGGCCGAGGCGCTGAAATATCCGCTCGGCATCGGCGGATCGCGTCAGCCGGTAGAGGGAGGTGCCGCCCACAATTTCGAGGCTGGCGAATTGCAGCAGGGTGTCGAGCCGCGCAGTTGCCTCGGTGAGGCGGTCCAACGTCTGCGCCTGCCACGCGCGATCGGCCAGCGCGGATTCGCCGATCAGGATCGACGGGCCGGCAACCGCCCACGGCCCCAGCATGGCGTCGAGCCGGTTGATGAGTTCGGGCGAGGCGATGGCAAAGCCAAGCCGCAGGCCGGCGAGGCCGTAGAATTTTCCGAACGAGCGCAGCACGACGATGTTGCCGTGTCCGACATCGCTGGCGAGGCTTTGACCCGGTGTCACGTCTGCGAACGCCTCATCGACCACCAGCAGCCCGCCGCGCTTTTGCATCTCGCCAGCAATGCGCAGCAGCACGTCACGCGGTACGGTGACGCCGTCCGGGTTGTTTGGATTGACCACCACGGCGAGATCGGTACGCGCCAGCGCGTCCGGGTCGTTGACGCTGGTGACGTCGTGGCCTGCCAGCGCCGCGGCGCGCCCGTGCTCGGCGTAGGTGGTGCGCAGGATTGCCGCGCGGCCCGCCGGCGCCAGCATCGCCACCTGAGGTAGCAGGATCTGCGTTCCGGGCGCCGGCAAGACGTGATCCGCCGACGGCGCGCCGTAGCTGCGTGCGGCGACGGCTGCAAGGCGGCGGACGCTGGCCCGGTCCGGCAGACGCGCGAAAATATCGGGCGGCAGCACCGGCAACGGGTAGGGATGGGGATTGATCCCGGTCGAGAGATCGATGAAAGGTTCGGGGGCGTCCGGAAACATCTGGCGCGCGGCGGCGAGATCGCCGCCATGCGCCAGCGGCTCCACCCCGATGTGAGATCGGATGAGCATTGCAATCACCTTACTGGCCTTGGCGGTCGAAGCAACATTCGGCTATCCGCCCGCCGTGCTGCGAGCCATCGGCCATCCGGTGATCTGGCTCGGCTGGTTGATTGGCTGGCTGGACAACATGCTCAACACCGGCAGCGGCGTCCGACGCCGGGCAACGGGTATCCTGGCGGCTGTGCTGATCGTTGCCGTGCCGGCCGTGCTGGCCCACGCGGTCGAGAGCGCGATGCTGCTGGTGCCGTTCGGCTTCGTCGCGCTGGCTCTGCTGGCCAGCAGCCTGATTGCCCAGCGGAGCCTGCACGAGCATGTCGCCCGGGTTGCCGAGGCGTTGGAGCGGAACGGGCTCGAAGCCGGGCGGCGCGCGGTGTCGCAGATTGTCGGCCGGGATCCCGATGCGCTGGACGAAGCCGGCGTCGCCCGCGCGGCGATCGAATCGCTCGCCGAGAATTTTTCCGACGGCATCGTCGCCCCGGTGGTGTGGCTCGCCGCCTGCGGATTGGCCGGTGGCGCGGCCTACAAGGCGATCAACACCGCTGACAGCATGATCGGTCACCGCACGCCGCGGCACAACGACTTCGGCTTCGCCGCGGCAAAGCTCGACGATCTTGTCAACCTGCCGGCGTCGCGATTGTCGGCGCTGCTGATCGTCCTCGCCGCGGCGGCAACCCAGGGCGCCTCCGCGCCGAATGCGTGGAAGGCGGTGTGGCGCGACGCCGGCAAGCATCGCTCGCCGAACGCCGGCTGGCCGGAGGCGGCGATGGCCGGCGCGCTCGGCCTGTCGCTCGCCGGTCCGCGCGTCTATGGCGGCCTGATGGTGCAGGACGCGGCCATGGGCAACGGCCGCCGCGAGGTCAGCGCCCGCGACATCCGCGCGGCGCTGACCCTTTACCGCCGCGCCGATGCGATCCTGATCGCGCTGATCGCCGCGCTGGCGCTGTGCTTCACCGCGCTGCCTTGAGCAGCCGGTCGAGATCGATGAACGTCGTCAGGTGCTTGGCCAGCCGGTCGAGCGTTGCCTCTACCAGTTCGTCATAGGCGACCGTGGCGGGGCCGGCGCCCAGGCGCTGAAGCCACGCCGCGCGCTGGCGGTCGTCCGCGAACAGCCCGTGGATATAGGTGCCGACCACGCGCCCGGTGGCGGACACCGCGCCCTCCGGCGTGCCGTCGTTCAGATGCGCGAACGGCCGCGCGCAGTCGGCGCCTCGCGTCACGCCCATGTGCATCTCGTAGCCGGAGAACGAAATGCCGTCGCTGGTCGCACCCGCCGCGTGGGTGAGCCGCTTGTCGGGTGTCAGCACCGTCTCCACGTCGAGCAGCCCCAGGCCCGGCACGGTTCCCGCCGGACCTTCGACGCCGTCCGGATCGCTGACGCTGCGGCCCAGCATCTGATAGCCGCCGCAGAGGCCGATCACCGTGCCGCCGCGCCGGACGTGGGCGGCGATGTCGATGTCGAACCCGC
>JAPLPD010000284.1:17909-27756 GCA_026400395.1 Alphaproteobacteria bacterium
GGTGTCGCCGGGCAGCGCGCTGCCCGGATGCAGGCGCACCACATCCACATTGCTCTCCGCCTCCAGCGGATCGAGATCGTCGAAATTGGCGATCTGCGGCAGGATCGGCACCGCGATCCGCAGTTTGGCGCCGGGGCGGCGTTCCTTCGCATGATCGAGCGCCAGCGCGTCCTCGGCGGGCAGGTGCCGCGCCTCGGAGAAATACGGCACGAAGCCCAGCGCCGGCCATCCGGTCGCCTGAACGATCGCGTCCTTGCCGGCGATGAACAGGCTCGGATCGCCGCGGAACTTGTTGATGATGAAGCCCGCCACCATCGCCGCGTCCTCGGGGTCGAGCACCGCCTTGGTGCCGACCAGGCTCGCGATCACCCCGCCGCGGTCGATGTCGCCGACGATCACCACCGGCACATCGGCGGCGCGCGCGAAGCCCATGTTGGCGATGTCGTAGCGGCGCAGGTTCACTTCGGAGGCGCTGCCTGCGCCTTCGACCAGCACCAGATCGGCCTCCGCCTTCATGCGCTGGTAGCTGTCCAGCACATGCGGCAGCAGCTTCTGCTTCATGCCCATGTATTCGGCGGCCTTGGCGGTGGCGAACACCTTGCCTTGCACGACGATCTGCGCGCCGACCTGGCTCTGCGGCTTCAGCAGAACCGGATTCATGTGAACGCTTGGCGGCACGCGCGCGGCGCGCGCCTGCAGCGCCTGCGCGCGGCCAATCTCGCCGCCGTCGCTGGCGACCGCGGCGTTGTTCGACATGTTCTGCGGCTTGAACGGCCGCACCGTCAGCCCGCGCTGCGTATAGGCGCGCGCCAATCCCGCGACGAGGAGCGATTTGCCCACGTCGGAGCCGGTGCCCTGAAACATGATCGCGCGCGCGGTCAACCTAGAACTCGATTCCCGGCTGTGCCTTCACACCGGCTGCGAAGTGATGCTTGACGAGACTCATATCGGTGACGAGATCGGCGGCGGCGATCAGGTCCGGCTTGGCGTTGCGTCCGGTGACGACCACATGCAGGTCGGGCCGCCGCGCGGCGAGCGTGGCGATCACGCCTTGCAGATTGAGATAATCGTAGCGCAGCGCGATGTTCAACTCGTCGAGAATCAGCAGCGCCAGCGCCGGATCGGCCATCAGCTCTTGCGCCTTGGCCCAGGCCCGCTCGGCCGCGGCGATGTCGCGCTTCAGGTCCTGGGTGTCCCAGGTGAAGCCTTCGCCCATGGTGTGCCATGAAACCTGTTCGCCGAAGGTTTCCAGCGCGTCACGCTCCGCCGATTGCCACGCGCCCTTGATGAACTGCACGACGCCGACGCGTTTGCCGCGCCCGATCATGCGCAGCGCCAGCCCGAAAGCGGCGGTGGACTTTCCCTTGCCGGTTCCGGTGTGGACGATGAGAAGACCCTTCTCGATCTTCTTGTCGGCAACCTCTGCGTCCTGCACCGCCTTGCGCTTCGCCATCTTGGCGCGGTGACGCTCGGCTTCGGTTTCGTCGATGCTGTTGCTCACGATTGCCCTTTCACCATCATCGGCAGTCCCGCGACCAGAAGAACGACGCGGTCCGCGCGCGCTGCGATCCGCTGGTTCAGGCGGCCCTGCAGATCCCGAAAGCGCCGCGCCTCCGCGTTATCAGGCACGATGCCGGAGCCGACCTCGTTGGACACCAGCACGCTCGGCGACTGCCGGGCGGCCAGCGCGGTTTCGAGCCGCTGCGTCTCCGCATCGATATCGCAATTCTTGAACATCAGGTTGTTAAGCCACAGCGTCAGGCAATCGACCAGCACCGCCTGGGCCGGCGGCGCGGCGGCGATCGCGCCGGCCAGATCGAGCGGCGCTTCCACCGTCTGCCATTGTCCGCCGCGGCGGCCGCAGTGTTCGGCGATGCGCGCCCGCATCTCGTCGTCGAAAGCCTCCGCGGTCGCGATGTAGGTCCATGGTTCCGGCGATGCCATGACGGCCTGTTCCGCGTAGCGGCTCTTGCCGGAGCGCGCGCCGCCGAGAACCAGGGTCAATTGCGGGCCGTGGATTGCCAATGAAATCGCCCAAAACCGTTGCAGGCTGCTGGATGCAGGCCGGCGGAGCCTATAGGGGGGCGGCAAAAAGAGCCAACCGGCGCCCACAATTGACAAAGGCCGGGTCTGGCCATTTATAGGGCTGGAATTGACGGTCTCTTCAACGGGAAGAGTGAATAGGGAATGCGGTGCGGGAACCTTTTCCCAACTCCGCAGCTGCCCCCGCAACTGTAAGCGGCGAGCTCTTGCCACAATGCCACTGGGGCAACCCGGGAAGGCGGTGACGGGCGGGGACCCGCGAGCCAGGAGACCTGCCGTCAAATCTGTCGCGCGCCGGGCGGGGTGCTCTGGCGTCGGTCGATACGGTGCTCCGGCTATGGCCGGCCGCGCTTGTCGATCACGACAGTTCAGGCACCCCTGGTTCGGATCGCTCTGGAAAGGGCCGCGCGGGTGACACTGGCCGATACCACCAAGGACCAGGACGAAACGGCCCGCGCCGCGTCGGCGGTGATTTATGTCTGCACCACCTGCCGCCGGCCGGACGATCCGGCGGACCATCCGCGCCCCGGCGCTGCGTTCGCGGCCGCGACCATGCGCGCCGCTGAGAAGTCCGGCATCGAGGTTCAGCCGGTGCGCTGTCTTTCCAATTGCAAGCGTGGCTGCACCGCGGTGATGCGGCGCACCGATCCGTCCGCGCCCGCCTGGACTTACGTGTTCGGCAACCTTGATCCCGCCGCCGACGCGCAGGCATTGATCGATGGCGCAAAACTTCTCGCTGCCTCCGCCGACGGGTTGATGCCCTGGCGCAGCCGGCCGGAACCGCTCAAGCGCGGGCTGATCGCCCGCATCCCGCCTTTTGGTTTTTCGGAGCAGACTGAATGACCACGTCGCTTGATCCGCCATGTGCTGGCCAACGCCAGCGGGCGTAGGCTCGCCGTCATCGTCAACGAATTCGGTGATGTCGGCATCGATGGCGAAATTTTGAAAGGCTGCGGTGATTCGGCATGCCCCGAGGAGAACATCGTCGAACTGGCAAACGGCTGCCTCTGCTGCACCGTCGCCGATGAGTTCGTGCCGGCGCTGGACGCCATTCTCGCCAAGCATCCCCGCGTCGAGCACATCGTGATCGAGACCTCCGGCCTCGCGTTGCCCAAACCGCTGGTGCAGGCGTTTCACTGGCCTTCGATCAAGAGCCGCGTGACCGTCGATGGCGTGGTCGCGGTGGTCGATGGCGCGGCGCTGGCCGATGGCCGCGTCGCATTCGACATGGACGCGCTGGCGAAGCAGCGTTCCGCCGACGATGCGCTCGACCATGACGATCCGATCGAGGAGGTGTTCGAGGATCAGATTGCCTGCGCGGACATGGTTGTTCTGAACAAGTGCGATCTGCTGGATCAGAGCGGCATGGATCGAGCGTCGTCGGCGATCGCCGGCTCGCTGCCACGCAGGGTCAAGGTTGTGAAAATTTCCGGCGGCAAGGTCGATGTGTCCGCGCTGCTCGGTCTCAATGTAGGCACCGAAACCGACATCGAAAACCGCAAGACGCACCATGACGACGAACTCGACCACGACCATGACGATTTCGATAGTTTCGTCGTGTCGCTTCCGGAAATCGACGACCCCGTTAAGCTGTCGAAGATCGTATCCGCGACCGCTGAGGCCGAGAACGTGCTGCGCATCAAGGGCTTTGCCGCCGTGCGAGACAAGTCGATGCGGCTATTGGTGCAGGCGGTTGGGCCGCGCGTTGCCACGCAGTATGACCGGCACTGGGCTGTCGGCGAACAGCGTCAGACCCGTCTGGTGGTGATCGGCCTCAAGGGCCTGGACCGCACGGCGATCACGCGCATGCTCAACGGATGATCGATGCATCTGCTCTCGACCAGTTCAACCAGCCTCGACGATATCGTTGAGCCGGTCGATCTCGGTCAGCCGCCGGGTGATATCGCCATTCTTTCGTTTGCCGACAGCGATCTCGCCGGGCTTGCGGCGGCGTGGACCGTCGAGCGCGACGCATTGCCGAGCGTGCGGCTCGTGCAACTGCGCGATCTCAAGCATCCGATGTCGGTCGATCTGTGGATCGAACGGGTCGCCGGCAAGGCCAAGGTGATTGTCGTCCGCCTCCTCGGCGGTTTGGACTGGTGGCGCTATGGCGTCGACCGGCTGTCGGCGCTGGCCCGCGAACAGGGCATCGCGCTCGCGGTGCTGCCGGGCGAGGATCGCGACGATCCGCGCCTTGCCGACGTTTCGACCGTGCCGCCCGAGGAACTGGCGGCGCTGCTGCGGTATTTCCGCGAGGGCGGGCGTGACAATCTCCGCGCCTTGCTGCGCCGGCTGGCGACGCGGCATGCGGGCGCTGCGCTCGACTACGCCGAGGCGTGCGCCGTGCCGCGCACCGGCGGCTATACGCCGGCGGCGCAGGCGGTCGATCTCGACCGGCTGCTGAGCCTGCTGCCGGCGGGCCTGCCGGTCATTCCGGTGGTGTTCTATCGCTCGATGCTGCTTGCCGCCGATGTGGCGCCGATCGACGCAGTGTTCGACGCGCTCGCCGCGCGGGGGCTCGCTCCGGCGCCGTTGTTCGTCACCAGTCTGAAAGACCCCGAGTCGGCGGAATTTCTGCGCGACGCCCTGGAGCGGCTCAAGCCGTCCATCATCGTCACCACAACCGCCTTCGCCGCCACATCCGGCGGCGACGAACCGACGCCGCTCGACGAGGCCGGCGTGCCGGTGATGCAGGCCATCGTCGCCACCACCAAGCGCGCGGCCTGGGCCGAGAGCCCGCGCGGGCTTGGCGCCGCCGATCTCGCCATGCATGTGGTGCTGCCCGAACTCGATGGCCGGGTGCTTGCCGGCGTGGTGGCGTTCAAGGCCCCGTCGGACACCCCCGACGGTTTGGCGTTTGCCGGTGTGTCCAATCAGCCCGAGCCGGATCGGATCGATGCGGTCGCGGATCGCATCGCGGCGCTGGTGCGTCTTCAAGGGACCGAACGAAGCAAGCGCCGGATCGCAGTGTTGCTGCCGGTTTATCCCGGCGCGCCGGGCCGCACCGGTTACGCGGTGGGGCTCGACGTCCCGGCCAGCGTCAATGCTCTGCTCGGCGATCTGGCGGACGCGGGGTACGCGGTGTCCGGCGAGCCGTCGTCCTCCAAGGCGCTGCTCGATGCGTTGAGCGCGGGCCATGTGACGATTCCGGTTGCGTCATATCGCGCCATGCTGTCGGCGCTGCCGTCCTCAGTTGGCGAATCGATCGAGGCGGCATGGGGCGCGCCGGACAACGATCCCGATGCACGCGAAGGTGATTTCCATTTCCGCGCGGAAACCTTCGGCAGCGTCATCGTCGCGCTGCCACCGGATCGCGGCCGCCCGAACAGCCGCCGCGCCGATTATCACGATCCGGCGCTGCCGCCGCGCCATGCGCTGCTGGCGTTCGGGCTGTGGCTGCGGCATGTCGCCCATGTCGATGCCGTCGTTCACATGGGCGCCCACGGCACCCTCGAATGGCTGCCCGGCAAGGCGGTGGCGCTGACGGCGACGTGCTTCCCCGAGGCGGTGGTCGGGCCGCTGCCCGTGGTCTATCCGTTCATCGTTAGCAATCCCGGCGAGGCGGCGCAGGCCAAACGGCGGCTCGCCGCGGTCACCATTGGCCATCTGCCGCCGCCGCTGGTCGGCGCCGATCTCTCCGGCGAGGCGCGCGAGTTGGAACGGCTGGTCGATGAATACGCCCAGGCCGACGGCCTAGACCGCCGCCGCCGTGACCGGCTGGCGCGGCTGATCGTCGAGAGTGCGCAGCGCAGCGGGTTGGCCCGCGAGGCCGGTATCGATGCACAGGCCGATTCCGTCGAGGCGCTGCGCTGCATCGATGCCTGGCTGTGCGATCTGAAGGACCTCGCGGTCAAGGACGGCCAGCATATCTACGGCCGCACCGTCGCCACCGAGGCGTCGTGGCAGGCGAGCGCCTTGAGCGAACGCCGCGCCTTGATCGACGCGCTCGACGGCAAGCGCATCGCGCCGGGCCCGGCCGGCTCACCGCATCGCGAGCGCCGCGACGTGATGCCGACCGGCCGCAACATGTTCACCGCCGATCCTCGGACATTGCCGACGCCCACCGCGATGGATTTGGGCCAACTCGCCGCTGACGAGGTGATCCGAAGTTACATGCAGATGCACGGCGAGATGCCGCGCACGCTGGTGATCGATCTATGGGGCAGCGCCACGTTGCGCACCGGCGGCGAGGAAATCGCCCAGGGGTTCGCGCTGATGGGTTGCCGGCCGGCGTGGGATCACGCCACCGGCCGGGTGCTCGGCATCGAGGTCCTGCCCTGCGCGGCAGCCGGACGCCCGCGGGTGGACGTGACGTGGCGCATTTCGGGGCTGTTCCGCGATCTGTTTCCGGCGCAGATCGCACTGATCGACGCCGCCACCCGGGCGGTCGCCGCCCGTGATGATGAATCCGATGATGAAAATCCCCTGCGCGCGTCGGAAACCCACGCCCGCGTCTTCGGCACCGCGCCCGGCGCCTACGGCGCCGGCATCGACGACCTGCACGGTCGCGACGACATCGGCGCCGCCTATCTCGCCGCCGCCTCGTACACCTACGGCGGCGCTGCGGGGGAGGGCGCCGCCGCGCCCGGCGCGTTCGCCGACCGCGTCGCCGCCGCCGATCTGCTGATCCACGTCAGCGACGATCCCGCCCGCGATCTTCTCGAGGGCGCGGAGGACGCGGCCCATGTCGGGGGATTTGCCGCCGCCGCCGCCACCCTCGGGCGCAGCCCCGATTTCATCATGCTCGACATGACCGACCCGCGACGGCCCCGTGCGCGGCCGCTGTCGAACGCGCTGGCGCGGATCGTGCGCGGCCGCGCCATCAATCCGCGCTTCATCGAGGGGCAAATGCGCCACGGTCCGCGCGGCGCGGCGGAACTGGCCGAGACGGTGGACCGTCTGGTCGATTTCGCCGAAACCACGCGCGCGGTGCCGAGCGTGCTGCTCGACCTTGTCCACGACGCGTATCTCGCCGACGAGCGCGTGCGCGACTTCCTGATGCTGCACAGTCCCGCCGCCGCCCGCGCCATCGCCGAGCGGCTCGAAGACGCGCGCCGCCAGGGGCTCTGGCATCCGCGCCGCAACGACGTCGATGCGAGCTTCGCGCTGGTGCGCGCCGAGGCCGCGGAATGAACGCGCCCGCGCAAACTTCGCTGCGCCGGGGCGCGTGCCCGGGCCTGTCGGCGCCGATGGCGACCGGCGACGGCCTGCTGGCCCGGCTGACGCCCGCGGGTTCCACCATCGCGCTTGATGCGTTCGCGGGTCTGGGTGCGGCGGCGCGCCGCCACGGCAACGGCATCGTCGAGATCACCTCGCGCGGCAGCATCCAGATCCGCGGATTGAGTACCGCGTCCGCGCCGCTGCTGGCTGCCGGCGTGGCCGCGCTCGCGATCGACGCGAACGACGGCATTCCGGTGCTGACCGATTCGCTGGCCGGTCTCGGCCGCCATGAATACTTCGACACCCACGCGCTCGCCGCCGGGTTGCGGCGGGCCCTCGCGCCGTTCGCCGGACGCTTGTCGGCCAAGGTCTCGGTCGCGCTCGATGGCGGCGGGGCGTTGCATCTCGATACGGTGGTGGCGGACATCCGTTTGCGCGCCGTCGGCAGCGCTTATGTCCATGTGGCGCTGGCCGGCGACGCCGTGAACGCCGTGCCGCTCGGCGCGGTGGCGCTCGATCGCGCCGCCGAATGCGTGACTTTGCTGTTCGAGACGCTGGCGGCCAGCGCGCCGCGCTCGCGCATGCGCGACGCGATCCAGGGCGACGGGCTGCTCGCGTTCAGCGCCGCTGTCGCCGGCCTCGCCGTGAGCTTTCCGGTCCCCGCGATCCGTCCCGCCGCCGATCCGGTCGGCGTGCATCGGCTCGCCTCGGGCGCCAACGCGCTCGGCATCAGCCTGCCGTTCGGCCATTCGGATGCGGAAACCTTGTCGCGCCTGGTCGCCGCTGCCGGTCAGGCCGGCGCGATCGGCGTTCGCCCCGCGCCGGGCCGCGCGCTGCTGTTGATCGGAGTGCCGGCCGGCATGACGCGCAAGCTTGCGACCGCTGCTGCTGAGCTTGGCTTCATCGCCGATCCCGCCGATCCGCGCCGCAAGGTGGTGGCCTGCGCCGGCGCGCCGATCTGCGCGTCGGGCGAGATCGCCGCGCGCACTCTCGCGCCGGCGCTGGCCGACGCGGCGGGCGCGCTGCGCGATGGCGAGATCATCCATGTGTCTGGCTGCGCCAAGGGCTGCGCCCATCCGGCGCCGGTTGCGCTCGCGGTGTTCGGCCGCGACGGTTGCTGCGACGTGTGCGCCGAAGGCGCGCTCATAACCACCGTGACGCCGGCTGCGCTGCCCGAGGCGATCACGGTCCTCGTTCGTTCGCGGAGCCCGGCATGAGCGGTCACGATTACATCCGCGATGGCGACGCCATCTATCGGCGCTCGTTCGCGATCATCCGCGCCGAAACCGACCTGTCTCGCTTCTCCGAGGCCGAGGCCGACATCGCGGTGCGCATGGTTCATGCCTGCGGCAGTCCGGAAGCCGCGGCGCATATCGTGTTCGGCGGCGCGTTCGCCACGGCCGGCCGTGCCGCGCTCGCCGCCGGCGCGCCGATCCTGTGCGATTCCGAAATGGTCGCGCATGGCATTACCCGCGCCCGATTGCCCGCGGGCAACGACGTGCTGTGCACGCTCCGCGATCCGCGCGTGCCGGCGCTGGCGCAACAGCTCGGCACCACGCGTTCCGCCGCCGCGCTTGAGTTGTGGCGCGACCGGCTGGCCGGTTCGGTGGTCGCCATCGGCAATGCGCCGACCGCGCTGTTCCACCTGCTGGAGCTGATCTCCGCCGGTGGTCCCCGGCCGGCCGTCATCGTCGGGGTGCCGGTCGGGTTCATCGGCGCCATGGAGTCGAAAGGATCCAACCGGCGTGCCTTATCTCATCGTGCGCGGCCGCCTCGGCGGCAGTGCGATGACGGCGGCGGCGGTCAACGCCTTGGCGAGGACAGGTCTTTGAGCGAGGCGATCAACGGTTCCGCAGGCGGGCGTCTGATCGGCCTGGGTGTCGGCCCGGGCGATCCGGAACTGCTGACGCTGAAGGCGGCGCGCCTGCTCGGCGAGGCCGATGTCGTCGCCCATTTCGCCAAGGCCGGCAACGCCAGCAACGCGCGCCGGATCGTCGAGCGTCATCTGCGGCCCGGCGTCGAGGAACTGCCGCTGCTGTATCCGGTGACCACTGAAATCCCATCCCGCGAGTCGGGCTATCGCAATGCCATCCGGGCCTTCTACGACGCCTCGGCTGCTTCGGTTGCCCGCCATCTCGATGCCGGGCGCACGGTTGCGGTGCTCAGCGAAGGCGACCCGCTGTTCTATGGCTCCTACATGCACATGCATGTGCGGCTCGCCCCGCGCTATCGCGCCGAGGTGGTGCCGGGCGTCACGGCGATGTCCGGCTGCTGGTCGCTGGCCGGTGCGCCGATCGCGCAGGGCGACGACGTGCTGATGGTGCTGCCCGCGACATTGCCGGAGGCCGAACTGGAGCGCCGCTTTGCCGATGCTGACGCCGCCGTGGTGATGAAGCTCGGCCGCCATCTCGGAAAGCTGCGCCGCGTGCTCGGCCGCACCGGGCGGCTGTCGCGCGCGATCTATGTCGAGCGCGGCACCACCGTGGACTCGCTCACCATGCGTCTCGAAGACAAGCCCGACGACGCCGCGCCGTATTTTTCGGTCATCCTCGTCCCCGGCTGGCAGGAGCGGGCATGAGCGGCTCACTCGCCGTCATCGGTCTGGGCCCCGGCGGGCCGCAGACGCTGACGCCGGAAGCCGCGG
>JAPLPD010000336.1 GCA_026400395.1 Alphaproteobacteria bacterium
CAAGGCCATCGCCAAGGACGGTCCGCGCGCTTTCTACGAAGGTCCGATCGCGCAGGATATGGCGGCAACGCTGGCTGCGCGCGGCTCGGTGCTGACGCCCGAGGATTTCGCCCGCCATCGCGGCGAGGTGGTGACGCCGATCTCGACCAACTATCGCGGCGTCGATCTGGTCGAGATACCGCCCAACACCCAGGGGCTCACCGCGCTGGTGACGCTCAACATCCTGGAGAATTTCGACCTGCCGAAGCTCGAACCGCTCGGCGCCGAACGGTTCCACCTGATGCTGGAGGCGGCGCGGATCGGTTTCGCGGTGCGCGACACGCATATCGCCGAGCCGTCGCGCATGCGCGTAGCGGCGGCGGCATTGAACGACAAGGCGTTCGCCCGGACGCTCGCGGCGAAGCTCGACCGCAACAAGCGTGTTCCGCTTCCCACCGCGCCGACCCCTGGCAGCGATACCGTCTATCTCACGGTGGTTGATCGCGATCGCCGCGCGGTCTCGCTGATCAATTCGCTCTACTCGGCGTTCGGCAGCGCGATCTGCACCGAGAAGTCCGGCATCATGTTGAACAACCGCGGCTCGGGCTTTTCACTCAAGCCCGATCATCCGAACACGCTCGGACCGAACCAGCGCCCGATGCACACCATCATCCCGGCGATGGCGCTACGCGACGGCCATTGCGACGTCACCTTCGGCGTGATGGGCGCGCACTATCAGCCGATGGGCCATGTGCAGATGGTGCTCAACCTTTATGACTACGGCATGGACATCCAGTCCGCGATCGACGCGCCGCGCGCGTTTTTCGACGGCGAGAAAACCGTGGTCGAGCGCGGCATGCCGGCGTCAACCATCGAAGGCTTGAAGGCGCTCGGGCACACCGTCGTCACGGCGCCAACGCCGTGGGGTGGTGCTCAGGCCATCCGCATCGATCGGCGGCGCGGCGTGCTGATCGGCGGCTCCGAGCCGCGCAAGGATGGTTGCGCGCTTGGTTACTGAAGCGCTACCGGAAAGCCTGCCGCCGCCGGATCGCTTTATGCTCAAAAAAGTCTGATTGGATCAGACGGATTGTTCGTTAAGTTTTTGCAGTCGCTCGACCGTGGCCCGATAGGCGGCAATGACTTCGCCAGGATCGGCGCGGCGCTTCTCGCGGGTCTGCGGAACCCGGCGGGCGTTCGCGATCAGCTGAGCAAGGAAGGTCGATACGCGCTGGACCGGACGGTGCGGGTGATCGTCGTGCGTCTCCGCCGCTATCGGGTCCAGGGCGCGGCTGATCGATGGTGTCTCGGTTTCGACTTGCATCGCACGCTCCTGTGCCAGCGCGGGACAACAACGGTCCCGCAGAGGAAACATCGCAAGCCGTGTGCCGGAGGTGAGAGCGTCCGGCCCAGAAAGGCGCGCAGCCCCATTTGCCGTTTGTTTAAGGGTTGTCCGCTACCGTAAGCCTTGGATTGACGCTGCGGCGCTGCACCTGGGCAACGCGGCATTCCCAAAAAGGTTCGCCCGTGATCCAGAATCGAGACGATCGCACGCCTCGCCGCTCCGCAGTAACGCCCGCTTTGGCTCCCGACGTGTTCGCCACCTCCGACGTGTTCGCCAAGCCGCAGGTGCCGGTGATCGCGGCGGCATCCGAAGCGCTGTTCGCGCCGATGGAGGCGTCGACGTTCGACATGGCCGCGATCATGTCGTCGATTGGCGAGATACCCTATCAGTGGACCATCGACAGCGATGTTCTGGTCTGGGGCGCCAACGCGGCGCAGGTGTTGATGGTCGGCGGCATCGCCGCGATTTCCAGCGGGCGCAACTACGCGAAGCTTCTCGCCGCCGACTCGGCGACCAGCCGTTTCGAAGCGGTGATGAAATCGACCGCGCGCGACGAGGGCGCTGGCGTTCCGTATCAGGTGCAATACGCGCTGCATCCCGAGGGCGTCGTCAATGGTCTTTGGATCGAGGATGTCGGCCGCTGGTTCGCCGGTCAGGACGGCAAGCCGGAGCGGGCGCACGGCATCATTCGTGTCATCGACGAGCGGCACGACCAGGAAGAGCGTCTTACTTACCTCTCGCGGTTCGACGCCCTGACCGGCGAGATGAATCGCTTTCACCTGACCGAGGTGCTGGAAGAGACGCTGAAGCAGGCGGTGACGCAGCGCAACTCCTGCGGGTTCATGCTGGTGGCGATCGACAATCTCGCCCGCATCAATGAGTCGTATGGCTTCGATGTCGCCGACGAGGCGATCGGCGCAGTGGCCAAGCGGCTCCGCGCCAAGATGCGCGGTGGTGATCAGATCGGACGGTTCTCAGGCAACAAGTTTGGCATTATCCTCAACAACTGCACGCCGGACGACATGGAAAAGGCCGCGGAGCGCCTGATCGCCGGCGTGCGCGACGACGTGATTCGGACCGGTGCCGGTCCGGTCGCTGCAACCGTCACCGTCGGTGGAGTCACGGCGCCGCGTCACGCGGGCAACGTGCATGAAATCCTCGCGCGCGCACAGGAGACCCTCGACCGCGCAAAAGCCAAGCGTCTCGGGTCGTATCAAGTCTATCGTCCCAACGTCGAGCGCGAGGTGTTTCGGCGCGACAACGTGCGCGCCGCTGACGAAATCGTGACCGCGCTCAACGAGCGGCGCATTATTCTGGCGTTCGAGCCGGTGGTCGAGACCGCTACGCGTGAGACTGTGTTCCACGAATGCCTCATGAGAATCAGGCGCGCCGACGGCTCGCTGGCCCCGGCGCAGGACGTGATCCCGGTTGCGGAGCGACTGGGCCTGGTGCGTCTGCTGGACCATCGCGTGCTCGAACTGCTGGTCGGCGAAATGGCGGCGGTGCCGCAGCTCAATGCCAGTGTTAATGTCTCGCCGGCCTCGATCACCGATCCGGACTGGTGGACGGTGCTGGGTGCTCTGCTCCGCGCCAACACGGGCGTGGCCGAACGGCTCACCGTGGAGATCACCGAGACAACCGTGATCCACGATATCGACGACACCCGCGGCTTCGTCTCGCGCGTCCGCGACCTCGGCTGCAAGATCGCGATCGACGACTTCGGGTCTGGCTACACGTCGTTCCGTAATCTTCGCAAGCTCGGCGTCGATATTCTCAAGATCGACGGCACGTTCGTGAAGAACATGACCCGCAGCGATGATGACCAGGCGTTCGTCTCGGCGCTGGTCGATCTCGCCAGGCGGCTGGGCATCAAGACCGTGGCGGAGTGGGTGCAGGACGAGGCTTCGGCGGCGCTGCTTGCCGAATGGGGCTGCGATTATCTGCAAGGCTCGCTGATCGGCCTTGCGTCTCTCGAGCGGCCGTGGGGCTCCGCCGCGCCCGCCGACCGGCGCAGGGCGGCGCGAATCTGACGCCGCGCGGGCGTAATCCGGATAACTATTCCTTATCGCCGATGCGATCGATGCGCTTCTGCATCTCGTCGATCTGGCGCTTAAGATTGTCGATCTCACCGGTCGGAGCCGGGCTGCCCGGGGCGGCCTTGGCCGCATCGACCACGGCGCCCTCTCCAGGTTGACCCTGGCGCGCGAACGGCGCGAACATCGAGAAGGTTCGCTCGAACATCTCCATGTTCCGTCGCACCTGATCCTCGATAGCGCCGAAGCCGCCCATGCCGAAGGCGGTGGAAATCTGTTCGCGGAATTTCGTCTGCTCTTTCGTCAGCGAGTCGATCGAAACTTCAAGATATCGCGGCACCATCATCTGCATGCTGTCGCCATAGAAACGGATCAACTGGCGCAGGAAGTTGATTGGCAGGAGGTTCTGGCCACCTTCCTTGTTTTCCTGTTCGAAGATGATCTGGGTCAGCACCGAGCGGGTGATGTCTTCGTTGGTCTTGGCGTCGTAGACCACGAAATCCTCGCCGGATTTCACCATCGAGGCGAGATCTTCCAGCGTCACATAGGTGCTGGTGCCGGTGTTGTAGAGTCGCCGGTTGGCGTACTTCTTGATGGTGATCGGTCCGTCGGATTTGGCCATGCGCTGGTCACTTCCCCCCGAAGCCGGCGCCGGCCGGCATCAATCCCGAGGGCTAAATTAGGCGGTTTTTGCAAGGTGGGCCACCGTTTTGTGCAGTGCGCCACCTTGGCGGGCACCTTTCGGCGTACTATCAAGGAACCTAAGTATCAGGCGGCCCCGGCGCTTCGCGCCCGCAGCAAAAGTAGGGAGTTTTTTGCAATGAAAGACGACATCGTCATCGTCAGCGCCGCCCGCACGCCTGTGGGCTCGTTCAACGGCTCACTTTCCGGCCTGCCGGCCCATGAACTGGGCAAGGTTGCCATCGAGGCCGCGCTGAAGCGCGCGGGCGTCGAGGGCGGCCGGGTCTCCGAGGTCATTATGGGCCAGATCCTGACCGCCGGTCAGGGCCAGAACCCGGCGCGGCAGGCGTCGATCGCCGCCGGCATCCCGGTGGAGAGCCCCGCGTGGGGCGTGAACCAGCTCTGCGGTTCGGGTCTCCGGGCGGTCGCGCTCGGCTACCAGGCCATCCTCAATGGCGACAGCGACATCGTGGTCGCCGGCGGCCAGGAATCGATGAGCCAGGCGCCGCACGCCCAGCATCTGCGCAACGGCGTGAAGATGGGTTCGTTCGAACTGGTCGACACCATGATCAAGGACGGCCTGTGGGATGCCTTCAACGGCTACCACATGGGCACCACCGCCGAGAACGTCGCCAAGAAGTGGCAGATCACCCGTCAGCAGCAGGACGAGTTCGCGGTTCATTCGCAGAACAAGGCCGAGGCGGGGATGAAGGCCGGCAAGTTCAAGGACGAGATCGCGCCGGTCACCATCAAGGGCCGCAAGGGTGACGTTGTGGTCGACACCGACGAATATCCGAAGGCCGGCGTGACCATCGAAGGGATATCCAAGCTGCGCCCGGCGTTCGACAAGGAAGGCTCGGTCACCGCGGCCAACGCGTCGGGTATCAACGACGGCGCCGCCGTGGTGGTGCTGATGAAGGCTTCTGAGGCGGCACGGCTCGGCAAGACGCCGCTCGCACGCATCGTTTCGTGGGCGCACGCCGGAGTCGATCCGGCGATCATGGGTACCGGCCCGATCCCGGCGTCGCGCGCGGCGCTGCAGAAGGCCGGCTGGAAGGTCGAGGACCTCGACCTGATCGAGGCTAACGAGGCGTTCGCGGCGCAGGCCTGCGCGGTCAACAAGGATCTCGGCTGGGATACGGCCAAGGTCAACGTCAACGGCGGCGCCATCGCCATCGGCCATCCGATCGGCGCGTCCGGCGCGCGTGTGCTGACCACGCTGCTTTACGAAATGGGCAAGCGCAATTCGAAGAAGGGCCTCGCCACGCTCTGCATCGGCGGCGGCATGGGGATCGCCATGTGCCTGGAGCGCTGAGCGTTCCTTTCGCACTGCATCAAAGTCGGGCCACGGGAAAATCCCGTGGCCCTTTTTCGTTGCCGTCTTTAAGGTGGCGACCCTGAGGGATCAGAAGGTCTAGGAGAAGTCGATGGCTCGCGTTGCAGTTGTGACTGGTGGAACCCGCGGCATCGGCGCTTCGATCTCGAAAGCGCTGAAGGCGGCCGGCTATAAGGTCGCCGCCAACTACGGCGGCAACGACGAGGCGGCGCAGAAATTCAAAACCGAGACCGGCATCAACGTCTACAAGTGGGACGTCTCATCGTTCGATGCCTGCGCCGCCAGCCTAAAGCAGGTCGAGGCCGATCTCGGCCCGGTCGAGGTATTGGTGAACAACGCGGGCATCACCCGCGACTCCCAATTGCACCGGATGAAACCCGAGCAGTGGACCCAGGTGATCAACACAAACCTTGGTTCGCTGTTCAACATGTGCCGTCATGTGATCGAAGGCATGCGCGAGCGGAAGTTCGGGCGCATCGTCAACATCTCATCGATCAACGGCCAGAAGGGCCAGTTCGGCCAGGTCAACTACTCCGCCGCCAAGGCCGGCGAGATCGGCTTCACCAAGGCGCTGGCGCAGGAGGGTGCGCGTTCGGGCATCACCGTCAACGCGATCGCGCCGGGCTACGTCAACACCGAGATGGTGCAGGCGGTGCCGAAGGACGTGCTGGAAAAGAGCATCCTGCCGCTGATCCCGATCGGCCGGCTCGGCGAGCCGGACGAGATCGCGCGCTGCGTGGTGTTCCTGGTGTCCGACGACGCCGGCCTGATCACCGGCTCGACGCTGACCGCCAACGGCGGCCAGTATTTCGCCTAGCGGACCAGCCTGGCGATGGCCGAATAGGGCAGGCTGACGCCCGACCGATTGCCGCGGAGGAGTGGCTTGTCACGGTGCCGGCGGATAGCCGTGCGAGCCCCCGTTGAAGTCCTCAATCCGGATCTGTCCGGAAGCGTCGCGAGACAGATAGTTCGGGCCGATCGGCGACTTGCCGTGTCCACCGGGGATGTCGAGCACATAGGTGGGCTGACACAGCCCGGACAGCCGGCCGCGCAGCGCGCGCATCAGATCCTGGCCGTCCTCGATCGAGGTGCGCAGGTGAGACGTGCCGGTCGCGAGGTCGCCATGATGCAGGTAATACGGCTTGATGCGGCATTCGACCAGCGCCCGCATCAGTTCGCCGAGCGCGCGCGGATTATCGTTGACGCCGGCCAGCAGCACCGACTGGCTCAGCATCGGGATGCCGGCGTCGATCAGCCGGGCGCACGCCTCGCGCGCGGCGTCGGTCAATTCGCGGGCGTGATTGGCGTGCAGCACCACATAGGTGGCCTTGCCCTTCGCCCGCAGCGCACGAACCAGTTCGGGCGTGATGCGCGCCGGATCGGCGACCGGTATGCGGCTGTGAATGCGGATCACCTTGACGTGCGGGATCGCGGCAAGGCGCGTCACCGCCTGTTTGAGCCGCCGCGCCGAAAGCACCAGCGGATCGCCGCCGGTCAGCACGACCTCCCAGATTTCCGGATGCGCGGCGATGTAGGCCAGCGCCGCGTCGATCTGTGTTTCGGTCAGCGGTGTCGCATCGGGTCCGATCATCTCGCGCCGGAAACAGAAGCGGCAATAAACCGCGCAGACATGAGTGAGCTTCAGCAGCACGCGGTCGGGATAGCGATGCACGATCCCTTCGACCGGGCTATGCGCGTGATCGCCGATCGGATCGGCGCGCTCCTCCGGCTGGACGTCGAGCTCAGCCGGATCGGGCACGAACTGCCGGGCGATCGGGTCGTGCGGATCGTTGGGGTCGATCAGCGTTGCGACGCCCGGCGTGATCGCGACCGCGTACTGCGCCGCGACCTTTTCCAGCGCGGCGCGCTTGTCAGCGGCCGTGAGCCCGGCCTGTTCGAGCTCGGACAGGTGACGCAGGGTCTTGGGAGCGGCGTTCATGGCAGTGCCCCAGAGACGTGTTGAGGTCCGTGCAGCCGTTCAACTCAGTTCGAGAATCCGATGGCCTTCACCATCTTGCCCCAGCTCTCGACCTCGCTTTTGTAGTAGGCGTTGGATTCGGCGACGCTCTTCACCAGCGGGTCGAAGCCGGCCTTGGAAATTTTGTCGAGCGAATCCTGCTCCTTCATCACCGCGTTGATCTCGGTGTTGAGCTTCTCGACGATGGCGTCGGGCGTCTTGGGAAGAATGCCACCCACGAGCCGGAAAAGACGTTCGGGTAGCCCATCTCGCCGTAGGTCGGCACGTCGGGGGTCGCCGTGTTGCGCTTGTCGCTGGCGACACCCATGCCGCGGAGCGCTCCGCTTCGGATGTGCGGCGTCGTCGGCGGGAGTGTCAGCACCAGCGCATCCACGTGGTTGCCGAGCGTCGCGGTGATGGCGGGCGTGCCGCCCTGGAACGGTACGTGCACGTATTTCACCTTGGCGACCTCCTGGAAGAAATACTCGCCGCCGATATGCGGGCCGGTGCCGACGCCGGCGCTCCCATAGGTGAAGCTCTTCTCCTTGGCGTTGGCGACGAACTCCTTGAGATTCTTGGCCGGGTTGCTCGGATGAACAGCGATCACATCGGGGCTGAAGGCGACGAAAGCGATCGGGCGCAGGTCGCCTTGCTCGAAGCCCTTGTTCTTCGACGCGGTCATGTTGGCGGCGAGCCCCGACGTGGTGACGAGCAGCGTGTAGCCATCCGGCGCGGCGCCAGCCACGGCCTTCGCCGCGATGTTACCGCCGGCGCCGGCGCGGTTCTCCGTCACGAAGCTGTGCTTCAGGTTAGCCTCGATTTTGGTCGAAACCAGCCTGGCGATCATGTCGGCCAATCCACCGGCCGGGAAAGACACCAGAACGGTGACGTTCTGCGAAGGATAGCTCTGTGCCCAACAGGGCTGCGCCAGAGCGCTGACGATGACTGCGCTGGCCGCAAGCAATGAAATCTTGAACATGATCGGTCTCCTTCGACATACCGCCGCACCCTAGTGCGCGCCAATCGCGAGCGTCAATGCGACGCCTTGTTTAGCAGATTTAGCGGTCGTCCCCGGCCACCGGTGCCCAAAGCACCTGTTCGATCCGAGTCGCGCCGGTCAGCAGCATCACCAGCCGGTCGAAGCCCATCGCAATACCACTGGCGGGCGGCATGGCGGCGAGGGCCGCCAGCAAATCGCCATCGATCGGATATTGTTCCCCGTAGCGGCGCTGTCGCTCCGCCATCGCCTCCTCGAAGCGGCGGCGCTGCTCGGCCGCATCGGTGATCTCGGCAAACCCGTTGGCGAGTTCGACGCCGCACGCATAAAGCTCGAACCGTTGCGCGAAACGGGCGTCCTGCGCGCGCTGCGCCCACGCCGCCTCCGGCAGCGGATAGAGGTCAAGCAACGTCGGCCGCCCGTGACCGAGCCGGGGCTCGATCCGCTCGACCAGGACGCGGCTGAACACGTCGGACCAGGTGTCGTCATCGGCGATCTGGATTCCGGCGCCGCGAGCCGCCGCGGCCAGCTTGTCGCGGTCGCCGGTGTCGCCGTCGAGGGTGGCCAGCAAATCGACGCCGGCCAGCTGGGTGAAAGCGTCGGCGACGCTGATCCGCTCGGGGGTAGCATACGGGTCGGTGGCGCGGTCCTTCCATTCCATCTGAAGGGAGCCTGCCGCCTTGGCGGCCTCCACCAGGATGGCGGTGGAATCGGCCATCAGCGTCTCGTAGGGCTCGTTGGTCCGATACCACTCCAGCATGGTGAATTCGGGGTGGTGCAGCGGGCCGCGCTCTCGGTTCCGGTAAACGTGGGAGAGGCTGAAAATTCGGCTTTCGCCGGCGGCCAGGAGCTTCTTGCAGGCGAACTCCGGGGACGTGTGCAGGTAAAGCGGGGCGCCGCGGCCGCCGGGGGTGGTCAGCTCGGTCTCGAAGGCATGCAGGTGCACTTCGTTGCCAGGGGAGGTCTGCAATGCGGGCGTTTCGACCTCCAGGAAGCCGCGCTTGCGAAACCACTCCCGCAGGGCCGAAAGAATGCGTCCCCGCGCCAGCAGGAACGGCCGCCGGTCGGAGTAGCTGTCTCGGTCCCACCAGGGAGATGAGGGGGCGCTCACGGGATTCTCAAGGTTTGGGCCTCACCGAGGTCGCGAAAAGGGCTGGCGAACCCGGCCAGGATCAGTATGGTTCGCCCCGAAATCACGGGGTTTGGATTTGGCCCCGAAAGCCAAAAAGGAATAGCACCTGTGAAGGTTATCGCCAGCTCCGTCCGCAAGGGCAACGTGCTTGAGATCGACGACAAGCTTTATGTCGTTTTGACCGCCGAGAGCTTCCATCCCGGCAAGGGCACGCCCACCACCCAGATCGATATGCGCCGCATCAGCGATGGCGTGAAGATTTCGCAGCGCTACAAGACCGTCGAACAGGTCGAGCGCGCGATGGTGGAGGATCGCGAGCATCAGTTTCTTTACAACGATGCCGAAGGCTACCACTTCATGAGTTCGGAAAACTTCGACCAGATCACGCTGCAGGAGGATCTGGTCGGCGACGGCGCGGCGTATCTCGAGCCGGAAATGAAGGTCATGCTCAGCGTGCACGAGGGCAAGGCGGTGGCGATTCAATTGCCGCAGAAGGTGGTGCTCGAAGTGGTCGAGACCGAGCCGATCACCAAGGGTCAGACCGCGTCTTCATCCTACAAGCCAGCCAAGCTTTCGAACGGCGTGCGCACCAACGTGCCGCCGTTCATCGGCGCGGGCACCCGCATCGTGGTGATGACCGAGGACGGCTCCTACGTCGAGCGCGCGAAGGAATAAATTCTGTCTTGTCACGCGCGCGGTGCAGTGCGAAGCGGTGCACCGCGGATGCGGGACCCTGGTTGGCCGCTACAGGCTGATGAGGTTAGGGGTCAGATCACGCCCGTCTGGATTGGCCGCCTCGATCAATTCGAACTTCCAATCGCGCCGCCAGCGCTTGAGAACGCGTTCTCGCGCCCGCGCTTCCAGGATCAATGCATAGGGCTCGTAATAGAGAGTTGATTGACCTTGTACTTCTTTGTGAACCCCGGAACCGCGCCGGACTTGTGCTCGCCGACACGGCAGCTGAGATCGTTGGTCACGCCGACATACATCGTGCCCCGATAGCGGCTGGCGAGGATGTAGACGAAGAACTCCGGCATGGCGTTCGTTTCGGGCAACCGGGGTCCCGGCTCTGCGGCGCATCACTTCGTGCTGTGCCGCGCCCGGGACAAGCGTACTAAAACTTGTTCTTCCGCGCCCTGATCTCGGTGAACACCTCGGCGGCCGGCTTGCCGGCCATTCCGATCGAGGCTGCGACCACGGCGACGTCGGCGCGCAGGAACGGGTTGGCGGCCTTCTCCTCGTCGATCGTTGTCGGAATGGTCCAGGCGCCGTCGGCGATCTGCTTGGCGGCCTGCGCGGCGCGCGCCTTCAGCGCCACATTGTCCGGCTCGATGGTCTGCGCAAACTTGATGTTGGCCAGCGTGTATTCGTGGCCGCAATAGACC
The DNA here is from genome assembly GCA_026400395.1 of Alphaproteobacteria bacterium. Lineage (GTDB taxonomy): Bacteria > Pseudomonadota > Alphaproteobacteria > Rhizobiales > Xanthobacteraceae > Z2-YC6860. Next base: position 10,843 of record JAPLPD010000336.1, read on the forward strand.
CGCGTGTCGCCGGGCAGGTCGCGCAGCTTCTTCAGCGACGTCCACATCATCTCCGGCGTGCCTTCGATGACGCGGCCGCAGCCGATCGAAAACAGCGTGTCGCCGGCGAAGGCGAGCTTGTCGCCGTGAAACCAGAACGTGATGTGGCCGGAGGTGTGGCCCGGCGTTTCGATCACGTTGGCTGAAAGGGTTCCGACGCTGACCGTGTCGCCCTCGCGCACGGTCTCATCGACCAGCGGGATTTTTCCAGCCTCGGCCTGAGGCGCGACGACGCGGCATTTGTATTTCTGCTTCAGCTCGGCGATGCCGCCCGTGTGGTCGCCGTGATGGTGCGTCACCAGGATGTCGGTGAGCTTCCATCCGGTCGCCTGCAGCGCCGCTTCGACGGGCGCTGCCTCCGGCACGTCGATGGCGGCCGTCGCCCCGCTGGCGGGGTCGTGAACCAGCACGCCGTAATTGTCCTTCAGGCAGGCGAACAGCTTGATCTCAGCGGGCATGTCGGTTCCTTCGTCGAATTCAGCTTAATGTTACACGAAACCCCGGTCATGAACGCCCGAATTTGTCGATCGTTCATGGTACAACGGACGCCATGTCCATCGACGTCGTCGATCTCCGCAACTTCTACGGCCAGCGGCTGGGCGCGGTGGCGCGGCATTTCATTAACCGCGGCATCCGCCGGCGCTGGAAGGACGCGCGCGGGCAGCGCGTTCTTGGCCTCGGCTACGCTACGCCGTATCTGGGCCTGTTTCGCGAGGAGGCCGAGCGCACGCTGGCATTCATGCCGGCCGCGCAGGGGGTGCTGAAATGGCCAACGGCGAAGCCGGCGCTTTCGGCACTAGTCGACGATCTCGAACTGCCGCTGCCGGATGCAGCCGTCGATCGCGTGTTGCTGGTGCACTCGCTGGAGATGTCGCACGACCCCACCGCGTTGTTGCGAGAGGTCTGGCGCGTGATGGCATCCGGCGGGCAATTGCTTGCAGTGGTGCCGAACCGGCGGGGCCTGTGGGCGCGCATGGACACCACTCCATTCGGCCACGGCCATCCGTACTCGCGGTCGCAGATCATGAACTTGATGCGTGAGGCGTGGTTTAAGCCGACCGATTGGAGCGAGGCGCTGTACGTGCCGCCGATCCATTACGGCTGGTTTCTGCGTTCCGCGGTGGCGTGGGAGCGCACCGGGACGAACGTTTCGTCACCGTTCGCCGGGGTGCATATCGTCGAGGCGACCAAGCAGGTCTACCGCGCGATTCCGGCCAAGCGCGCGCGGCGGCGTTTGGTGCCGGTGCTCAAACCGGTGCTGGCGCCATCGCCCGGCGGCGCGGCGCGGCAATCGCCATAAGAAAGGGCCGGATGATTTGTCCGGCCCTTTCGCAAAACGGAGGTCGCGGCCTTAGCTGTTGCCTGGCGCGTCGCCGCCATCGTCGCTGCGGAACTCCTGCGGACCGTTGCCGGCTTCAGGTCGCGGACCGCCGGGACCGGCCGGGCCGCGATGACGCCGCCGGCGGTGGCGCGGGAAGCGGTCGCCGTCGCCATTCTGATTGTCGAAGCTGTTCGCCGCGGCAACCGGCGCGGACGGCTGCGGCTGCGCGCCGGTGATGAAGGACGGCAACTGTCCGGCATCGCCGACCGCGGGTTGCGGCGCAGGCTGAGGTTGGTAGGAAGGCTGCGGCGGCGGGCTGTACGGCTGGTTCTGCTGCGGCTGATGCTGCTGCGGTCGGCCCTGGTAGTTCGAGTTCGGCTGCTGGCCGCCGCTGTACGGCTGCGTCTGCTCGCGCGGCGGATAGGGCGGCTGCTGGTTGTTGCTGTTGTTGTTGTTCTGCTGGTTGCCGTAGTTCGGCTGTCCCTGCTGCGGGTGGCCTTGCATGGGTTGCCCCTGCATCGGCTGGCCTTGTCCGGGCTGGCTGCCGTCGTCGTCGCCTTCGAACCCCTCTTCGGTTATGGTGCCCGGCGCGGGGGGCGCCTGATAGAATGGGTTCTGCGCCCGGAACTGCTCCTGGGCCACGGCGATCAAACGCAAATAGTGTTCGGCGTGCTGGAAGTGATTCTCTGCGGTGACCGGATCCCCGGAGCCCTGGGCGTCGCGGGCGAGTTGCAGATACTTCTCGGCGATGTGGTGGGCCGTGCCGCGGATCTTTACCTCCGGGCCGTTCGATTCGTAGACCCGGGTCAGCGGGTTGTGATGGTGACCCCCGCCTCCGCCGCCGCCTCCGCCACCACCGCTGTGGTGACTCTTGTGGTTCCGGTTACGTCCCAGCATGCGTTTGTTCTGACCGTTTCTCATGGCTCGCCTGTCGCCGACTCCTGTTTGCAGCGGTTGTTGCTCCGCCGATTCGCTCAGCCAACTTCAATCCGTACCTTTCAAAAGCATGTCGTCAAAAGATCACCGTCAAAGACAGCGTCAGTTCAAAAGACCGCGTCTGTCGGCGCGACCCGCTTGAGCCGGCCCGCGACGTGCGTTTGATATTGCGATCCTGTGTATTCTCGTTGGCCATTATGACTGCGTTGGGGGCAATAACCTTCGGCCGCGATCTTTATGCGGCGGTGCTTGTCTCTCACCATGCGCGTTCGATGTCGTTAATGCGTCGTCGTCCGATGCGCGCTCGATCGCCAATTTGCAGACCCGAATTCGGCGATCCTGTTTGCCGTCTTACCCGGCATTTCATCCGGTCCACTGCCTGCCTCGCTGAGCGTTACGCTCCGGGATTTTAGGGACCTTCGGGTCGATTCCGTGACTGGAAGCTAGTCCGTCTGCCGGAACATTCCAAGCCCTTTTTTGCGTATCCGCAATGTTCAACCGTCATGGCGTGATCGGGCAATGTGCGCTGATAACGCACGCGGAATACCCGAAAGGTCGGGCCGCGCGAGCGAGGGCGCGAGCCCGGCCTTGCGAAACAGCGTGGCAACGGCCTGCTCCTGGCCGATGCCGAGTTCGACCACCAGATAGCCGCCATCGCCAAGCAGTGCTCGCGCCTGTCCCGCAATGGTGCGATAGGCGTCGAGGCCGTCGGCGCCCCCGTCCAATGCCAAGCGGGGATCGCGATGAACCTCGGGAGCAAGTGCGGCGATGTCACCGCTTGGAATGTAGGGTGGGTTGCTAACCACAAGGTCGAAGGCGCCGGTGAGCGGTGCGCCGAAATCACCGATCGCGAACTCCGCGCGCGGCGTGACACACAGACGGGCCGCATTGTCCCGCGCGGCTGCCAGCGCATCGGCGCTGAGGTCGGTGCCAGCGCCGGTCGCATTCGGAAGTTCTGTCAGCAGTGCGATAAGCAGCGCGCCGGAGCCGGTGCCGAGATCGGCGATGCGTAGCGTCCGGGTGCGTGGGCCATTCTGGTCGATGGCCGCGAGCGCTGCTTCAACTACGGTTTCAGTCTCGGGTCGCGGCACCAGCGTGGCCTCGTTGAGCCGCAGCGGCAGGCCCCAAAATTCTTTGAAGCCGAGGATGCGCGCGATCGGCTCGCGGCCGAGCCTTCGCGTGGCGAGCACCGTGAGCGCATGTGCCGCTTGATCGCCGAGCGGCCGCGCGCCGTCCAGCGTCAATTCGGTGTGGCTGAGGCCAAGGACGTGTCCCGCCAGCAGCCGCGCGTCGAGCTCGGGCGAATCCAGTCCCGCTTTCCGGAATGCGTCGGCGAGCGCACGGCGCGCCTGCGCCACGCTCGCGGCCGCGGCCAGCGGCTCCGGTGCAGGCGCGGCCATCAAGGCCCTTCGGCCGCCAGCAACTCGGCCTGATGGTGGGTGATCAGCGCGTCGATGATTTCGCCCAGGGCTTCACCCTCGATCACCTTCGGCAGATTGTAGAGCGTCAGGTTGATGCGGTGATCGGTGACCCGGCCCTGTGGGAAATTGTAGGTGCGGATGCGCTCGGAGCGGTCGCCCGAGCCGATCTGATCCTTCCGTTCGGCGGCGCGCGCCTTGTCGATTCTGGTTTTCTCTGCGTCGTAAAGCTTGGCGCGCAGCATGGTCATCGCCTTGGCGCGGTTCTTGTGCTGCGAACGCTCCTCTTGCACCAGCACGACGATGCCGCTCGGCATGTGAGTGATGCGGATCGCGGACTCAGTCTTGTTGACGTGTTGGCCGCCGGCGCCTTGGGACCGCATGGTGTCGATCTTCAGATCGTCTGGCTTGATCTCGATGTCGACGTCCTCGACCTCGGGCAGTACCGCGACGGTCGCGGCCGACGTGTGGACGCGACCCTGCGCCTCGGTGTCGGGCACGCGCTGGACTCGATGCACGCCGGACTCGAACTTCAGCCGGGCGAACGGCCCGCGGCCGCGGATTTCCGCGATGACCTCCTTGAAGCCGCCCTTGGCGCCGTCGGTGAGCGAGAGGATTTCGGTCTGCCAGCCCTGCCGCGCGGCAAAGCGCTCATACATGCGGAACAGGTCGCCGGCGAACAGCGACGCCTCGTCGCCGCCGGTGCCGGCGCGAATTTCGATGATGACGTTGCGCTCGTCCATCGCGTCCTTCGGCAGTAGCGAAAGCCGCAACTCCTCGATCATCCGGTCGCGTTTGTCGATCAGGGCGTGCCGCTCGTCGTCCACCATCTCGCGCATGGCGGGATCGGTCTTGGGGTCGGCGATCAACGCTTCCAGCTCGGCAAGCTCGGTCGCGACCTCGCGGTAGGCCTTGATCTTGGCCACCACCGGGTCGATCTCGGCGAATTCGCGCGACAGCTTGACGAACTGATCCGGCGCCAATTGGCGCGACAACTCGGCCTCTACCGCGGCATGGCGGGTGAGCAGAGTTGTCAGTTTTCCTTCCGGGAGCGTCGTCACAATTGCAGCCCCTCGGCGGCCGCGAATGCCTCCAGGCTTTGGCGGATGGTGCCGTCCGCCGGCGGGTTCTCCACCAGCGGGCGCAGCAGCGCTTCCACCTTGCTGGCATCGAGGTCGATCAGCATCGCCTTGACCGCGCCGAGCGCCGAGGGCGTCAGCGACATCGAGCGGAAGCCGAGTCCGATCAGCGCCAGGGCGCCGATTGGTTTGGAGGCAAGTTCGCCGCACAACGACACCGGTTTGCCCCCGGCTTTGGCCCTTTCAACGATCTGCAACAGCGCACGCAGCACCGGTGGCGACAGCGGATCGAATCGGTCGGCGACGCGCCGGTTGCCGCGGTCGGCGGCGTAAAGGAACTGCACCAGGTCATTGGAGCCGACGGAAAGAAAATCGACCCGCTCCACCAGCGCGTCGAGCTGGAACAGCAGCGACGGTACTTCGACCATGGCACCTACCTCGACGCGGTCGGGCAACTTGTGGCGTCGGCGCCGCAGCGACGTCAACGCGCGCTCGATCATGTCCTTGGCTTCGTCGAACTCGGCGCACGCGGCGATCATCGGGAACATCACCCGCAGGTCGCGGCCGGCGGCGGCCTGCAGCAGCGTCGAGCCCGAGCCGGATCGCGCGCCAGCCGAGCGCGGGGTTCTCCTCCGCCTCGTGGCGCATGTACGGCAGGATCTTGTCGCCGCCGATGTCTAGCGTGCGGAACGTCACCGGCCGGTCCTGCGCGGCATCGAGCACCGCGCGGTATAGCGAGAGCTGATCGCTGATGCGGGGCATTTCGGAAGCGATCATGAATTGCAATTCAGTGCGGAAGAGGCCGATGCCGGCGGCACCGGTATCGTTGAGGTGCGGCAGGTCGACCAGAAGGCCGGCGTTGATCATCAGCGCGACCGGCTGGCCGTCCTTGGTGACCGACGGCTTCTCGCGTAGCGCGCGGTATTGCGCCTGACGGCGGGCGCGCAGCTTTACCCGCTCGCCGTAGGCCTGCTCGATGTCGGTCGCGGGACGCAAATGAACGTCGCCAGTCGTTCCATCGACGATCACCGCGTCGCCGGAATCGACCAGCCCGGCGATGTTGTCGATCTCGCCGACCGCGGCGATGCCGAGCGCGCGCGCCACGATGGCGACGTGCGACGTCGGGCCGCCTTCTTCGAGGATCAGGCCGCGCAATTTTTTGCGGTCGTAGTCGAGCAACGCCGCCGGTCCCATCGAGCGCGCGACCACGATCGCGTTATCGGGCAATTGCTCGCGCGGCGGCGCATGGTCCTGGCCCATGAGTTGCCGCATCAGCCGGTTGCCGAGGTCGTCGAGGTCGTGCAGTCGCTCGCGCAGATAAGGGTCGGTCACGCGCATCATGCGAGCGCGGGTGTCGGACTGCACGCGTTCGACGCCTGCCTCGGCGGTGAGGCCGGTGCTGACCGCCTCGCAAAGCCGATGCAGCCAGCCCTGGTCGTGGGCGAAGCTACGGTAGGCTTCGAGCACCTCGCGGTGTTCGCCGCCATCGGCGACGTCGCGGCGCTCAAGCATGAGATCGAGTTCGGCACGCAGCGCGGTGATCGCGTCGTCGAGCCGCTTCAGCTCTTTTTGCACGTCGTCAGCGATGACGTTGGTTACCGTGACGCGGGGCTCGTGCAGCACCACGTGGCCGAGTGCGATGCCTTCGGCGAGCGCGGGTCCGTTCAAGTGCAGGCGCGGTTTGATCGCGGGTTCTGCGCCGGGCTGGGCGAGCGAGAGAAGCTCGCCGGAGGCGATCATCTCCGCGAGCACCATGGCGGTGGTCTGCAGCGCCTCTTCTTCTTCCTCGGAATAGGTGCGCCGTGCCCGGTTCTGCACAACCAGCACGCCGAGCGTATTGCCGGCGCGCAGCACCGGCACGCCGAGGAACGAGTTGTAGATTTCTTCGCCGGTCTCCGGCCGGAACGAGAAGGCCGGATGGGTTTGCGCTTCCGACAGGTTGATCGGATTGGCCTCGCTCGCCACCAGGCCGACCAGGCCCTCGTCCTGCCGCAGTACGGTTTGGTGGACCGCTTCGCGCTTCAGGCCCTCGGTGGCGTACAGCTCAAGCGTGCCATCGACGCGCAACACGTAGACGGAGCAGACCTCCGCCACCATGTTGGCGGCAATCAGCACGACGATCTTGTCGAGGCGATCCTGCGCGCTGACCGGTTCCGCCATCACCTCGCGGAGGCGGCGCAACAGAACGCGCGGACCGCCGAGCGCGCCTGCCATGGCGAGTTTCCTCAGGGCCGCATTGATCCAAGGGCTATAGCGAATGGCTTATGCAAGCTGCAAGCCAAAGGATCAAGGAGAAGGGCTCTAAGCCGGGATTCTCCAGATGACTCCCGAACTGGCGTGAGTATTGGCGTTTTACGGCCTTGCCACAAGACCGACGCGAGACCGACGCGAGGTGCCGACGCATTACCGGCTGTTCGGCCAGCCCGAACGGTGGTCGAGGGGC
>JAPLPD010000209.1 GCA_026400395.1 Alphaproteobacteria bacterium
AGGCGTAAGGCTTCGAGGTCAGCGCACCGACCGGGCACAGATCGACGACGTTCGACTGCAACTCCGAGGTCATCGCCTTTTCGAGATAGGTGGTGATCTCCATGTCTTCGCCGCGGCCGATCGCGCCGAGCTCGGGCGTGCCGGCCACCTCGGCGGAGAAGCGAATGCACCGCGTGCAGTGGATGCAGCGGTTCATGATCGTCTTGACCAGCGGGCCGATGTACTTGTCCTCGACCGCGCGCTTGTTCTCGCGATAGCGGCTGGAATCGACGCCATACGCCATCGCCTGGTCCTGCAGGTCGCACTCGCCGCCCTGGTCGCAGATCGGGCAATCGAGCGGATGGTTGATCAGCAGGAATTCCATCACGCCTTCGCGCGCCTTGCGCACCATCGGCGACTTGGTGTTCACCACCGGCGGCTCGCCGTTGGGTCCCGGACGGCAATCGCGCACGCCCCAGGCGCAGCTCGCGACCGGCTTCGGCGAACCCTTGACCTCGACGAGGCACATGCGGCAGTTGCCGGCGATCGACAGCCGCTCGTGGAAGCAGAAGCGCGGAATCTCCGAGCCCGCCGCCTCCGCCGCCTGCAGCAGCGTGAACTCCGGCGGGACGTCGACTTCGGTGCCGTCGATGATGATCTTTGCCATCGCCGCTACTCCGCCGCCACCGGAACCCGGTCATGCCGGTCGGCATTGCGGGTGTATTCATCGATGCGCCGCTCGATCTCCGGCCGGAAGTGCCGCAGCAGGCCCTGCACCGGCCATGCCGCGCCGTCGCCGAACGCGCAGATCGTGTGCCCCTCGATTTGCTTGGTCACCTCGAAGAGCATGTCGATCTCGCGCTTCTGCGCGCGGCCCTCGGCCATGCGGGTCAGCATGCGCCACATCCAGCCCATGCCCTCGCGGCACGGCGTGCACTGGCCGCAGCTTTCGTGCCGGTAGAAGTACGAGATGCGCGCCATCGCGCGGATGATGTCGGTCGACTTGTCCATCACGATCACGGCGGCGGTGCCGAGCGACGATTTCAAGGCGAGGCAGCCGTCGAAATCCATTTTCAGCTCGTCGCACTGGTGCGCCGGAATGAGCGGCATCGACGAGCCGCCGGGAATGACCGCCAGCAGATTGCCCCAGCCGCCGCGCACGCCGCCGCAATGGGTCTCAATCAGTTCGCGCAGCGGCACGCCCATCGCGTCTTCGACCGTGCAGGGCCGTTCGACGTGGCCGGAAATGCAGAACAGCTTGGTGCCGGGGTTGTTGGGCCGGCCGATGCCGGCGAACCAGGCGCCGCCGCGCCGCATGATATCGGGAATGACCGCGATGCTCTCGACGTTGTTCACGGTGGTCGGGCAGCCGTACAGGCCCATGTTGGCCGGGAACGGCGGCTTCAGCCGCGGCTGGCCCTTCTTGCCTTCGAGGCTTTCCAGCAGCGCCATTTCCTCGCCGCAGATATACGCGCCGGCGCCGTGATGGACGTACAGGTCGAAGTCGTAGCCGTGGACGTTGCCCTTGCCGAGCAGCTTGGCCTCATAAGCCTGATCGATCGCCGCCTGCAGCCGTTGCCGTTCGCGGATGAACTCGCCGCGCACGTAGATGTAGCCGGACCGGCAATCCATCGCGCGTCCGGCGATCAGGCAGCCTTCGATCAGCAGATGCGGATCGTTGCGCATGATCTCGCGATCCTTGCAGGTGCCCGGCTCCGACTCGTCGGCATTGACCACGAGGTAGTGCGGACGGTCGCCGACCGCCTTCGGCATGAACGACCATTTCACGCCGGTCGGGAAGCCGGCGCCGCCACGGCCGCGCAACCCGGACGCCTTCACTTCGGCGACGATGGCCTCGCGGCCCTTTTCGAGGATCGCCTTGGTGCCGTCCCAGGAGCCGCGCGAGCGCGCGCCTTCGAGGCCGAAGTCGCCCTGGCCGTAGAGATTCCTGAAGATGCGATCCTTGTCGTCGAGCATCTTAGACCTTCACCGATTTCAGCGTGGTCGCGCCGCCGGCCGGCGCAGACAATTGCCGGTCGATCTGCGGGCCGGGCTTGACCGGCTGGCCCTTGGCGAAGCCGTCGAGCACCTTCTCGAAGCTCTCCGCGGTCAGGTCCTCGTAGGTGTCGTCCCAGATCAGAACCATCGGGGCGTTGACGCAGGCGCCCAGACACTCGACCTCCTCCCAGGAGAAGTCGCCGTCCGCCGAAACGTGCATCGGATCGTGGTGGATGCGCGCCTTGCAGACATCGAAGATCGCCTCGGCGCCCCGCAGCATGCAGGGCGTGGTGCCGCAGACCTGGACGTGAGCCTTCTTCCCGCACGGCTCCAGCAGGAACATCGTATAGAAGGTGGCGACCTCAAGCGCCCGGATATGCGCCATGCCGAGCATCTCGCCGACATGGCGGATCGCCGCCTCCGGCAGCCAGCCGCCGTTTTGCTCTTGAGCGCGCCAAAGCAGCGGGATGATCGCCGATTGCTGGCGGCCTTCCGGATATTTCGCGATCTGCTGTTTCGCCCATACGGCGTTCTCGGCCGTGAAGGCGAAATCCTTCGGCTGCAGATTCGGCGGGGCGAGGCGGCGGTTGGCCATAGTCGTCTATCGTCTCACTTGATGGTGCGGCAACTGGAGGTTTCGCCGGTCTGCACCTGGACCGAGCACCAGACCAGAACCTGGCCCGAAGCGGTGGACTTCTGCAGGATGAACTGCAGGAACGGATTGCCGATGTCGGAGCGCTGCACGGTGTAGCCGTCGGCGAGATATTTCGCGACCGTCGGCTTGTCGGCCGGGGCCGGCGTCTGCGCCTCGGCGACGCCCGCCATGACCATGGCGGCGAACACCGTGGCAGCGGCCAATTTCAATATCTTCGCGGTCATCAAATCACCCTTCAGATGCAAAGCCGTCAATGACGTTTCAGTGGCGGGATCGACCTGATCCTTTCTTCCCAGTACGCGCTGTTGGTGGCGAACACGTTGTACCCGAACGCGGTGCTGGTCTTGATGCGATCGAGCACCGACAACTCGGTCAGCGCCTCGTAGCTTTGGCTCGCCTCGTCGAACACGAACAGCCGGCAGCCCGCCTCTTCCAGCAGGTACCGCGATACGGTGTGTGCGCGGTCCGCGCCATGATCCTCGACGATGATGACGGTTTCATTGGCCAGAATGCGCTTGCCGCCCCGCGCAGCCTCGATTTCCATGCCTTCGACGTCGAGCTTGATCACCAGCCGCTGACCGGCCGACACCAGACCCTGATCGAGCAGGCTGTCGAGCGAGATCATCTCGACGCTCTCGCCGGCCGCGCCATCGCCGGCGTCCTCGCCGACACGGAATGCCTCATGCTTGGCCCCACTGAGCCAAACTTGATTGCCGCTGGTCAGTCCCAGAGCCCGGTGCAGGATTTTGAAGCGGCCGCCGTTCAGTTCGGCGTTGCGCGAAAGCCGCGCGGCGTTGGCGGTCGACGCCTCGATGGAGATGACCGGGTGGCTGCCAAACGGACGGCTCGATGCCAGCACCGACCAGAAGCCGAAATTGGCGCCGCCATCCACGAAGCAGTAGTCGACGTCAGCGATGCTGCGCAGGAACTGCTCGATCTCGCCTTCGTAAACGAAGCCGCGGTCCAGCAGCAGGCTCCAATAGCCGTCGCCGAACGGAAACGCGAAACGAGCATCTTCGTTGAGCATCACCATGATCTCGCGCTGATCGATCAGCGTGTTGACCATCCGGCAGCCGACCGAAAACCCGCGATAGTGCATTGGCGAACTCGCCCGGGCACCCGCCTTGAATGCCAGCGCCGCGCACCGCTCCACTGCGGTAGCGCCCTCCAGACGGCCGGTCGCACGGTCGTAAGACATGGGCGGAACCGCGCTCACCGATCGACCTCACCGAACACGATATCGAGGGAGCCGAGGATCGCCGAGACGTCGGCCAGCATGTGGCCCCGGCAAAGGAAATCCATCGCCTGCAGATGCGCGAAACCCGGCGCTCGGATTTTGCACTTGTAGGGTTTGTTGGTGCCGTCGGACACCAGATACACGCCGAACTCTCCCTTCGGCGCCTCGACCGCGGCGTAGATCTCGCCGGCCGGCACATGGAAGCCCTCGGTGTAAAGCTTGAAGTGATGGATCAGCGCTTCCATCGACTTCTTCATTTCGCCGCGCTTCGGCGGAACGACCTTGTTGTCGGTGACACTGACCGGACCCTGCCCTTCGGGCTCGCGCAGCTTGGCGATCGCCTGCTTCATAATGCGGATCGACTGCCGCATCTCTTCCATGCGGATGCAGTAGCGGTCGTAGCAATCGCCGTTCTTGCCGATCGGAATATCGAACTCGAGTTCGGAGTAGCACTCGTAAGGCTGCGACTTGCGCAGATCCCAGGCCGCGCCCGAGCCGCGCACCATCACGCCCGAGAAACCCCAGGCCCAGGCATCCTTCAGGCTGACCACGCCGATATCGACGTTGCGCTGTTTGAAGATGCGGTTGCCGGTGAGCAAGGTTTCGAGGTCGTCGCAGACTTTCAGGAACGGGTCGCAGAACGCATCGATGTCATCGATCAACTTCGCCGGCAAATCCTGGTGCACGCCTCCGACGCGGAAGAACGCCGCGTGCATGCGCGAGCCCGATGCCCGCTCGTAGAACACCATCAGCTTCTCGCGCTCTTCGAAGCCCCACAGCGGCGGGGTGAGCGCACCGACATCCATCGCCTGCGTCGTGACGTTGAGGATGTGCGACAAGAGCCGACCGATTTCGCAGAAAAGCACGCGTATGAGTTGCGCCCGCCGCGGCACCTGCAGATGCAAAAGCTTTTCCGCCGCAAGGCAGAAGGCGTGCTCCTGGTTCATCGGCGCGACGTAGTCGAGCCGGTCGAAATATGGGATCGCCTGCAGGTAGGTCTTTTGCTCGATCAGCTTTTCGGTGCCGCGATGCAGAAGCCCGATGTGCGGATCGACACGCTCGACGATCTCACCGTCAAGCTCCAGCACCAGGCGCAGCACGCCGTGGGCAGCCGGATGCTGCGGCCCGAAATTGATGGTGAAGTTGCGGAGGTTCTCGGCCATCAGGTGCCGCCCTTGGCCTTTTCATCGCCCGGCAGAGGCACGTAGTCCGCGCCCTCCCACGGCGAGAGGAAATCGAAATTGCGGAACTCCTGCGCCAGCCTCACCTTGTCGTAGACCACGCGCTTATGCTCATCGTCGTAGCGCACCTCGACGAAACCGGTCAGCGGGAAATCCTTGCGCAGAGGGTGCCCCTCGAAACCGTAGTCGGTGAGCAGGCGGCGCATGTCGGGATGGCCGGTGAACAGCACGCCGTAGAGATCGTAGGCCTCGCGCTCGAACCAGTCAGCGCCCGGAAACACATTGATGATCGAGGGGATGCGGGTGTCCTCGCCGGCCTCGATCTTGACCCGGATGCGGCGGTTCCTGGTCGGCGACATCAGATGATAGACCACGTCGAAGCGGCGTTCGCGCGCCGGCCAATCGACCGCCGTGACATCGATGAACGCATAGAACTGGCAGGCTTCGTCATCGCGCAGATAGGTCATCACCTTGACGATATCGCGGGCGGTCGCGGTGACGGTAAGTTCGTCATGCGCGACCCAATGGCCCACGACGGAGCCCGCGAGCGCGCTCGCGATGGTCTCTCCCAGGCGTTCCAGCGTCTCGTCCATGGCCGTGCTCAACGCTCGATGGTTCCGGTGCGGCGGATTTTCTTCTGCAGCAGCAGCACGCCGTACAGCAGCGCCTCCGCGGTCGGCGGGCAGCCCGGCACGTAGATATCCACCGGCACGATGCGGTCGCAGCCGCGCACCACCGAATAGGAATAATGGTAGTACCCGCCGCCGTTGGCGCAGGAGCCCATCGAGATGACGTAGCGCGGCTCCGGCATCTGGTCGTAAACCTTGCGCAGCGCAGGGGCCATCTTGTTGGTCAGGGTGCCGGCCACGATCATCACATCGGACTGCCGTGGCGAGGCACGCGGCGCAAAGCCGAAACGCTCGGCGTCGTAGCGCGGCATCGACATCTGCATCATCTCGACGGCGCAGCACGCCAGCCCGAACGTCATCCACATCAGCGAGCCGGTGCGCGCCCAGATGATCAGATCTTCGGTCGCGGCGACGATGAAGCCCTTGTCGGCCAGTTCGTTGTTCAGGCCAACGAAATACGGATCGTCAGACCCGATCGGCCTGCCGGTGCGCGGGTCGAGAATGCCCTTGGGCGCCGGCGCGACCAGCGTGGAATCGCTCAATCCCATTCGAGCGCTCCCTTTTTCCACTCGTAGATGAATCCGATGGTCAGCACGCCCAGGAACACCATCATCGACCAAAACCCGTAGACGCCGAGATGCCCGTAGACGATGGCCCACGGGAACAGGAACGCGACCTCTAGATCAAAGATGATGAACAGAATTGCGACGAGATAGAAGCGCACGTCGAATTTCATGCGCGCGTCGTCGAAGGCGTTGAAGCCGCACTCGTAGGCCGAAAGCTTTTCCGGATCGGGCGACTTGTAGGCGACCAGGAACGGCGCCACCAGCAACGCCAGACCCAGGCCCATCGCGATGGCGATGAAGATAACCAGGGGCAGATAGTCCTGCAGCAGTTCGCTCATCCGCATCCCTCTGGGCGGCCCAGGATCGGCCCCGCAAAAGCCCGTCCGGGACGATTTCAGCGCCGATCCCGGCGTCGTTCGCCCCCACAAATCCCCTGACCGGACTGGATTCGTTCCAAAAACAGGTGTTTAAGGCTTAGCGCAGTGCACAATGGGTTGGCAAGGCGCGATGTTAGCGCACAATGAGAATGTCCCCTTTGTGCAAAGTGAGAATGTCCCCTTTTCGAGTTTGATTCGACGGGGCATTGATGGACAGGGGATTACTGACGATGAGCGCGTCGG
>JAPLPD010000081.1 GCA_026400395.1 Alphaproteobacteria bacterium
AGCTGAAAATCATCGACGTGTTTATCTGCAAGCTCCGCAAGAAGCTCGCCAACGCCTCGAACGGCAAGAACTACATCGAAACGGTGTGGGGCCGCGGCTACGTGCTGCGCGAGCCGAGCGAAGAAGAGACCAGAATTCCGGATGATTGCGCGCTGATCCTGTCGCAGGCTGCGGTGGATGCCGCCGGTCTGAACATGGCCGGTCACACCCCGCATCAGGTGGCCGTGAAGGGCCGGGTTGAGCCGGTTGCGTTCTACGCTCTGAAGACGGTGCCCGACGCCATCGCGTGAGCGCCGGGAAATCTCCCCCGCGAATACGGCCAGACCCGCTGACATTCGCTCCCGCGCCCTCTATATCAACCCCGCACCCGGCCCCCGCCGGGTTTTTGCCGTTGGAGAATTCATGACCGGCAGTTCCCGATCGAGCGATGGCCTCGACCCGCGCAGGCGGCGGCTGCTGTTCCGGTCATGGCATCGCGGCACCCGCGAGGCGGACTTGATCATGGGCCGGTTCGCCGACGCCCATGTCGAGGGCTTCAGCGATGCTGAACTCGACCAGTATGAACACCTGCTGGACGCCATCGAGACCGATCTGCTGGCCTGGGTGACCGGGGTGGTCGAGGTTCCAGCCGAGCACGACACCGCGATGTTCCGCCGCGTCTGCGACTTCCATTTCCAGACGGGACGCTGACGTTATGGCGAAAATGCCGACGCAATCGCCCGCGACGCTGCTCGCGCCTGATCGTCCTCTGACGTTGAGCAACGTTGCCGACGGTGCCGAAGGGCTCGTGATCTCCGATTTGGCCCGCGCGGTGGCGGCGCGCGCCAACGCGCCCGCCACCAGCGCGCTCGTGGTCTGCCGTGACGGCACACGAATGGCGGCGCTCGCCCGGGCGTTGTCGTTCTTTGCGCCGGATATCGAGATGCTGCAGTTCCCGGCCTGGGACTGCCAGCCCTATGACCGCGTGTCGCCGCATGGGGCGATTGTGGCGCAGCGCATGACGGTGCTGTCGCGGCTCGCCCGCATCAAAGGTCGCGACAAGCCGGCGGTGGTGCTCACGACGGTCAACGCCGCCCTGCAACGCGTGCCGGCCCGCGACCTGATCGGCAAGCAGGCGCTTTCGGCGGCGCCCGGCAATGTGCTCGGCATGGACGGCATCGTCCGCTGGCTTGAGCTGAACGGCTTCATCCGCGCCGGTACGGTGCGCGAGTTCGGCGACTACGCGGTGCGCGGCGGTATCCTCGACCTGTTCGCCTCCGGCATGGACCTGCCGGTGCGGCTCGATTTCTTCGGCGACACGCTGGAGAGCATTCGCAGCTTCGATCCGGAGACCCAGCGCACCGTCATGGAGATGCGCGCGCTCGATCTCGTGCCGGTGGCGGAGTTCCAGCTCATGACCGACACGATCCGGAAGTTCCGGGTCGGGTACGTCGCGGCATTCGGCGCCGCCGATCCTGAGGACATGCTGTACGAGGCGGTCACCGAAGGCCGCCGCCACCCGGGCATGGAGCACTGGCTGCCGCTGTTCCACGACAAGCTCGACACGCTGTTCGAATACGTGCCCGGCGCGCCGGTCATCCTGGAGTCGCAGGCCGAGGACGTGGCGCGTGAGCGTCTAGCGCAGATCAAGGACTATTACGAGGCGCGCAAGGACGCTCTCACCGATCGCAGCGGGCCGGTCTACAAGCCGCTGGCGCCCGACAAGCTCTATCTCGCGGATGCCGAATGGGCGGAGCGGCTGAATACGTCGGCGATGGCTCGCATCACGCCGTTCGCGGTTCCCGAGGAGGGCGGCGCGACCGTCGATGTCGGCGCGAGGGCGGGACATAACTTTTCGGCCGAGCGGGCGGAAAACGCCGCCGGCGTGTTCGATGCGGTCGGCAAACACGTCCAATCACTGCAGGCGGCTGGCAAACGCGTCATCATCGCGCTGTGGAGCGAGGGCGCGCGCGAGCGCATGAAGCACGTGCTGGCCGAGCACGGCCTGCACAACATGACACTCGCAGCTTCATGGCCGGCGGCTCTGGCGTTGCCGAAGCCCGAGATCGCGCTGGTTGTCTTGGGGCTCGAAGGTGGGTTCGAGACCGCTGAAACCGCGGTGATCAGCGAGCAGGATATCCTGGGCGACCGCCTGGTGCGGCCGCGCCGCGCCGCCAAGCGCGCGGAGAATTTCATCGCCGAGGTGACGAGCCTCAACGCCGGCGATCTGGTGGTCCACGTCGATCACGGCATCGGCCGCTTTATCGGGCTGCAGAACATCGAGGCGGCCGGCGCGCCGCACGACTGCCTGGAAATCCACTATGCCGACGCCGCCAAGCTTTTTCTTCCGGTCGAAAACATCGAGCTGCTGTCGCGCTACGGCTCCGAGGACACCGGCGTCCAACTCGACCGCTTGGGCGGCACCGGCTGGCAGACCCGCAAGGCGCGGCTGAAAAACCGCATCCGTGAGATCGCCCACGAATTAATCAAGATCGCGGCCGAGCGAAAGCTGCGCGACGCGCCGAAACTCGTCATGGCGCCGGGCACGTCCGACGAGTTCGCAGCGGGCTTCCCTTACGAAGAGACCGAGGATCAACAATCGGCCATCAACTCGACCCTGGACGACCTCGCCAACGGCCGTCCGATGGACCGGCTGATTTGCGGCGACGTCGGCTTCGGCAAGACCGAGATTGCGCTGCGCGCGACCTTCGATGCGGCGATGAACGGCAAGCAGGTCGCGGTGGTGGTGCCGACGACGTTGCTGGCACGCCAGCACGCAAAGACTTTTACCGAACGCTTCAAGGCATTTCCGGTTCAGGTCGGTCAGGCGTCGCGGCTGGTGTCGGCCGCCGAACTCGCCCGCGTCAAGAAGGGCATCGCCGAGGGCCAGATCGACATCGTCGTCGGCACCCACGCGCTGCTCGGCAAGGCGATCAAGTTCAAGGACCTGGGCCTGGTGATCGTCGACGAGGAGCAGCACTTCGGCGTGGCGCACAAGGAGCGGCTGAAATCGCTGCGCGCGGAAGTGCATGTGCTGACGCTCACTGCGACGCCGATCCCGCGCACGCTGCAACTGGCGCTGACCGGCGTGCGCGACCTGTCGATCATCGCGTCGCCGCCGGTCGATCGGCTGGCGGTGCGGACCTTCGTGTCGCCGTTCGATCCGCTCACCGTCCGCGAGGCGTTGTTGCGCGAGCGCTATCGGGGCGGGCAGTCGTTCTATGTTTGCCCGAGGATCGAGGATCTGGCCGGCATCAAGGAGTTCCTGGATAAAAACGTGCCGGAGGTGAAGGTGGCGGTGGCGCATGGCCAGATGCCGCCGCAGGTTCTGGAAGACATCATGTCGGCGTTCTACGACGGCAAGTACGACGTGCTGCTGTCCACCACCATCGTCGAGTCAGGTCTCGACATTCCGACCGCCAACACCATGATCATCCACCGCGCCGACATGTTCGGTCTGGCGCAGCTCTATCAATTGCGCGGCCGGGTCGGACGATCGAAGCTGCGCGCCTATGCGCTGTTCACGCTGCCGGAAAAGAAGAAGATCACCGCGCAAGCCGAGCGCCGGCTCAAGGTCCTGCAATCGCTCGATACGCTCGGCGCGGGCTTCCAACTGGCTTCGCACGATCTGGATATTCGCGGCGCGGGCAACCTGCTGGGCGACGAGCAGTCCGGCCACATCAAGGAGGTCGGCTTCGAACTCTACCAGCAGATGCTGGAGGAGGCGGTGACGTCGCTGAAGGCGGGGATCGCCGCGCCGGTCGAGGACCGCTGGTCGCCGCAGATCACCATCGGTACGCCGGTGCTGATCCCCGAGGACTACGTCGCCGACCTGTCGGTGCGGCTCGGTCTTTACAGGCGGCTGGCCGACATCGAGGACGAGCAGGAGATCGAGGCGTTCGGTGCCGAACTGGTGGACCGCTTCGGCAAGCTGCCGGAAGAGGTCGAGCATCTGCTCAAGATCGTCGCCATCAAGGCGCTGTGCCGCCGTGCCAACATCGAGAAGATCGAGACTGGGCCGAAGGGCGCGGTGATGTCGTTCCGCGACAACAGCTTCGCCAATCCGGCGGGTTTGATTGCGTTTATCGCCAAGCAGGGCGCGGCGGCACGGGTGCGGCCCGACATGAAGGTCGTGCTGTTCTACGACTGGGAGAAGCCCGCGCAGCGTCTGC
This sequence comes from Alphaproteobacteria bacterium, assembly GCA_026400395.1. GTDB lineage: Bacteria > Pseudomonadota > Alphaproteobacteria > Rhizobiales > Xanthobacteraceae > Z2-YC6860. Next base: position 4,152 of record JAPLPD010000081.1, read on the forward strand.
ACGGCACCACCGCGGTGCTGCGCAATCTCGTGCGCATCGCCGAGCAGGCGAAGGCGGCGTAGTCACTCCGGCTTGATGTTTCCCGCGGCAATGATCTTGATCCATTTCTCGATCTCGCGATCGACGTGGGCGCGGTATTCCTCGGTGCTGCTGCCGATCGGCTGGAAGCCGCGCTCCAGCAGCGTGGCGCGGAACGCCGGATCCTTCACCGCGTCGGCGGAAATCTTCTGGAGCCGCTCGACGATCGCCGGCGGGGTCGCGGCCGGCACGATCAGGCCCATCTCGCTTGCGGAATCGACCGAACCGTAACCGACCTCATCCATGCCGGGAATGTCGGGCAATTGCGGCGCGCGGCCGCGCGTGATGCCAAGCCCGCGCGCCTTGCCGCTCTCGATATGGGGCTTGATCGA
>JAPLPD010000153.1 GCA_026400395.1 Alphaproteobacteria bacterium
GACCGCGCAGGGCAGCTTCTTGAAGCCGCGCTCGCGCAGCTTGAGCCAGTGGTTGTAGATTCCCGGCCGCAGCTCAAGCGACGGGTTCATGCCGAGTCGCCGCCGCGATTTGAGCTGGCCGCGGTAGTTGCCCATGTTCTGCACGCCGGTGTCGGGATCGCGGGTGATGTATTGCGACAGCGTGGCGTAGGGCGCGACGTCCCAGCCCGGCGTCGAGATCGGCAGCGGAATGCCGTCGAGGCCCTTGCCCGGCTTGTCGAGTTCCTTGCCGGTGATGACGATCTCGTGGCACGGCGCGTTGGCGACGATCTTCGGCGGCAAGGGCCTCTGCGCCGCCGCGACCCAGCGCGCGTCGATCTCGCTGAACTCGCAGCCGACGCCGATCCGATAGATTTCGCGATTGGCGGCAAGGCCGCCGACCAGCACCGGGATGTCGTACTTGCGGCCCTTGCTGTCGGTGACGTTGGTGAACAGGAACGCCTTGCGGTCTTTTTCCTCGATGCCGCCGCGGAACTGCCAGCGCACCAGCGGGTGCATCTCGGTGTCTTTGTTGATCGGGCGGTCGACGCGGATCAGCTGGCCGGCCTTCTCCAGCGCACGCACGTGATCGTGCAGGTCGGGGTAGGAGGCTTTTTTAGATTTCGCCGGGGCGCCGGATTTGCGTTTCGGTTTGGTGGTGGCGTCCATACTTGAATTCCCAATAGCCGCCGCACGATGACTTGAGCGCAGCGAGACCCATCTTATTACGCAGCGAACCCACCCTACAATGAATCGCCAAGCTTCGCCTTTCGGCTACATCCTTTCTACGGTGTTAGGCATCCTAAGAGGATATAAGGCCGGCGAGAGGTCTGCATTCTCCTCCGCGATGGATCATTGCGTGGCAGTTTGCGCAAACGATCGCTAGGTCTTTCAGCAAGATCGTTCCCCCTTGCGGCGGAGCACTTTTTAGGGGAATTTTGTGATGTACTTGGGCATACCCCGTCTCAAGAGCACCGTAACGTGCTTCGAAATCAAACCCACAGTTCGGTACTTCGCACCTGAGCTTTCCTGCTGCTGTTGCTTCAGCAATCTTTGCGCGCCGAAGCTCGGCTTCGCGTTTGCGGTGTAGGATAAATCTCCATCTGGATTTTCCTTCGAAAAAAGACAACTCCACGTCTCCGGTCTCAACGGCTGGTGCAAATGGCTTTGCACCTCTAATAAGCAGCCATTCGCCTGTGGCAAGGTTGTACTCTTTGACAGCCCAAGGTTCGGGATCGAGAAGTCTTGCGCTGACCTTCGACGCAACCGGCTTCACGTCGGTGGGATTTCTCTGCTTTCCGTCTACCACAATGACTCTGATAGGAAGCTGCTGTTCATAGGCCCGGCGAATGCGATCTTGCATTTCGTCAGAGCGCTTGTTCCAATTCGCCGATCCGGGGTCTGCTCGTCTTGCGCCACGGTTGCGGGGAATAAGGGCGTGATAAATATCGTCACCTTTTTTCTTGAGGCCCAAAAACCAAAGGCAGACTGCGAATTTTTCGCCTGGCTGCTCAAACGACCAATTGTAACAATACTTCGGATTAGAAGCGGGATGGTCCCCGTTGTAGTTTGCCCAATCGCTAACGTCGAAGCCTGCGTCTGCGAGAAGAGTCATTACGAGAAATTCCTTTTTCGGCTTTAGATCCGAAAGGTTTGTCATGGCGCTCACCCCATATACTTCCGCATCCACTCGCCCAAATCCCTCACCGCATCCTGCAATCTGAACTGCGGTTCGAACCCTAGCGTTGCTTTCGATCGGCCTAGGTCCGCGTGATGGTCACGGTTCGACAGTGACACCCCGGTGCCGGCCGGAGCCTCGAACTTTACCTTGGCGCCCGGCACAACAGCGCCGATCGCCGCCGCCATCTCGCCCGGCGTCGTCATCGCGCCCATGGTCAGGTTGAACACGCCACTTCCCAAATTCCTGGCATCCAGCGCCAGCACCGTGCCGAGAGCCGCATCCTTGGAATAAACCCACTCCATCGTGCCCGGCGGGATGGTCGCCTCCTTGCCGGCGAGGGCGTTGCGCATGGCCTCGCGGATGATGTTCGACGGCCCGCCGCCGCCCGCACCGCTCCATGGCCCGAACACCGCGCCATAGCGCAGCCCGGCGAACTCGATGCTGCACCATTTGGCGTAGTTGAGGCCCAGGCTCTCCACCGCCTGCTTGGTCGCCGAGTAGAACGTGGTCGGGCGCGGGAATGCTTCTTCTTTGCCGAAGTTGCCGCCGTCCGCGCCGCCCTCCAGATAGTGGTTCAGCACGCTCGACGACGACACCACGACGCGCTAGAGGCCGGTCACGCGCGCGGCCTCCAGCACTTTTACCGTGCCCATGATGTTGAGGTTGATTGCCGAATAGGGGTCCTTCTGCGCGCCGAGCGTGAGCAGCGGATTGGCCGCGGTGTGTGCAATCCGGGTGATGCCGTGACTGCGCAGGATATCGACGATGGAGAGCGATCTCAGCACATCGCCCGCAACCAGGGTCACCTTGGCGAGATCGACGATCTGGCCGATCGCCTGCGGCTGAGCCGCGTGGTCCATCAGCACGGGCTTCTCGCCGCGTTCTACGAGAATGCGTGCGACCTGTGAGCCGATCAGTCCTGAGCCGATCACCAAGGTTGTCATTCGATCCTCCCTGACTTTCTTGTCATCGTGTCATACCAAACCAGGCCAGCAAACTCAGGCGTCATTGCCGGGCTTGACCCGGCAACCCATCCGATTTCATCAAGCGATGGATCAGCAGGGCTCGGCGCTTCGCGCCGGCCCGGTGATGAAGCTCCAAAGGGTTTGCTCGCCAGCGGGCGGGTTTCGCGGTATTCTTTCAGCAGAACAGCGTAAAGAGAAGTTCGATGACCATCAGCGTCGGGGTGCTCGACCATTACAATGTGTCCACCCGGAACCTCAAAGAGACCGTTCGCTTCTACGAGGACGTGCTCGGCTTCGTGAATGGCGCGCGCCCGCCGTTCAATTTCCCCGGCGCCTGGCTGTACAGCGCTGGCCACCCGGTGCTCCACCTCAACGACATTTCTGGCACCGACCGCGAGCAGCCGCCCACCTCCGGCGTCATCGACCATGTGGCGTTCGGCAGCCGCGGCTTTGAGGCGATGAAGAAGCATCTCGACGGCAAGGGCATCGCGCACCGGGTCAACATGGTGCCGAACTCGACGCGATGCCAGATTTTCCTCCGCGATCCGAACAACGTGGAGCTTGAGCTCAACTTCGACACCAAGAACGAGCCTGCCTGAGACGGGCGGCGGTGTGAACGATCAATCGAGGACATCATGGCGAAACATTTTCTGGTGAGCTTCAAGACCTGCCCGTGGGTGCAGCGCGCGGCGATCGTGCTGCGTGAGAAGGGCGTTGCGTTCGAGTTGCGCCACATCGACCGGGACAATCGCCCCGACTGGTTTCTCGCTATTTCGCCGCACAAAAAGGTCCCGGTGCTGAGCATCGACAACAAGGTGTCGCTGTTTGAATCGAACGCCATCGCCGAATACCTCGACGAGACAATCGAGCCGCGGCTGCATCCGGACGATCCGGTTCAACGTGCGATCAACCGCGCCTGGACCGACTTCCTGCCGACCTTCTCCGAGATGGTCACGGGGCAGGCTTATGCGGACGACGAAGTGGCCTACAAGGATTCGATTGCGAAAATTCCGCCGGCGTTCGAAAAGCTCGAAGGTGCGCTGAAGACGCAAGGGCCGTTCTTCAACGGTTCCAAGTACTCGCTGGTCGATGCGGCCTATGCGCCGTTCCTGCAGCGCTATTTCTATCTCGACCGCGTCAAGCCGCTGGGCGTGATCGAGAAGTTCCCGCGCGTGAAGGCGTGGGCGGATGCGCTGCTCAAGCGGCCTTCGACGCATTCATTCCCGGAGGCCGAATTCGAGCAACTCTACCGGCTGAACGTCAAGCTTCGGAAAAAATATCTATCGCAGTTCATCGCCGATCAGGCGGTGGCGGCGGAGTAGAGTTGGCTTCGCGGCCGCTCCACGTCATTCCGGAAATCGCGCGATGCGCGATTGTCCGGAATCCTTAGACCCTGTGCTAGAGATACAATCGTTGTTATGGATTCCGGGTTCTCTCGCCTTTGGCGAGCGCCCCGGAATGACGCCTGAGAGTCCGCGCTACATTCTCGCGCTGACGCGTCCCACCCACTCGTCCTTGAGTTTGTCCCGCAACACCTTGCCGCGGTCGCTTTTCGGCAATTCCGGCACGATCAGCACCTGCTTCGGCGTCTTGGCCGGGGGCAGATGTTTGCGGCAGTGGTCCAGCACCGCCGCTTCGGTGAGCGCCCGGTCCTTCGCCACCACGTAGCATACCACCTCTTCGCCATAGATTTTGTCCGGTACGCCGACCGCCGCGGCCTCACCGATGCCGGGATGTTTGAGCAGCACCTCGTCGATCTCAAGCGGCGCGATGTTGACCCCGCCGCGAATGATCAGGTCCTTGCTGCGGCCGGACACGCGCACGAAGCCCTCGGCATCCTTGATGCCCAGATCGCCGGTTTTGATCCGCTTGCCCAGCACCGGATCGATCGAACCGTCGTCGAGCAGATAGCCGATCGCCATCTGCGGCCCGCCCACGGTGATTTCGCCCTCGACGTCCGGCGCGCATTCGTTGCCCGCTCCATCGACGATCACCAACTCCTGGTGCAGCGCCGGCAAGCCGACGGTGCCCATCTTCTTGGCGTAGTGGCGATTGCCGCAGATCCAGCCGGTCTCCGACATGCCGTACATCTGCAACAGCGTGACGCCGTACATCTCCTCGAATTGCACCCATTGCTGCGCGGTCAGCGGCGCCGTCGAGCAACTCATCAGCCGCAGGCTCGGAACATCCTTGGCGGTGTATCCGATCGGCTTGTTCAACAGGATGTTCAGCACGGTCGGCACGCCGGCTGAGAAGGTGATCTCGTGCTTCTGCACCCATTCGAAGAAGCGGCTGTGGGAAAACCGCTTGGCGATGTGCATCGTCAGACCCTTCTGCAGGAACGGCAGCAGGCTCAACACCTGCGCCGAGTTCCAGCCGAAGGAGCGGTATTCCAGAGTGCGGTCGTTCTCGGTCAGTCCGAGGAATTCCAGCGTGTCGAGACCGTTCATCCAATAGGCGGCGTGGTTATAGATGACGATCTTCGGCCGCGCCGTCGTGCCTGAGGTACAGAAGATGCAAGCGGTGTCGCCCGCTTCGTTCCGTTCGGGCAGTTGCGCGGCGTCGCCCTTCGGCAGTGCGCCGAACAACTCGTCCTGCGGGTCCTTTATGCCATCGGGCGACCAGGGGCCGAAGCGCACGCGCTCGGCTGGCGCGTCGCCCACCATCGCCGCGACGTCGATGTCCTTGTGATAGAGGATCAGCGCCGGGTTCAACGCGGCGGTAAGGCTGACCATCTGCTTTTCGTTGATCTCCAGGTTGAACGGGCAGATCACCGCGCCGATCCGCCAGATGCCGAACCAGATCAGAAGCTTTTCCAGGCATTCGTCGGACAGCACCAGTACGCGGCTACCCTTCTTGATGCCTTGGCTCTTGAGATAGGCGGCAACGTCGGTCGCCATCCGGTCGAGCTGGCCGAAATCGATCGCAGTGCCGGATTCCAGATCGACGATGGCGGTCTTGGCCGCGTCGCGCCTGGCGTACCGCGCCAGCAGGCCGGCGACCGGCTCATACGGAATCTTGAGCTGATGATCGCCAAACGGACCGGGCATCTGCTTTCTCCCTCGTCGTCTTTTTGTCGTCAGCCTTGCCGGCTGTCATTCGAAATGCGGTAGAACCTGTGCATCCTGGGCGCTGATACGGCGATAGCGCACCGTATCCGGCGTCTCGACCAGCTGCATATGGCCGAGCGTCATCAGATGATTGAGATGCGCGATCGCCTCGCCCATGGCGAAGCCGACCTGATGGCCGTCGAGCCCGGGCGTGAACATCACATCGATCAGATCGCCGGCGCAGGTTTCGGCGCCGGCCTTGTCGAGGATCACGTTGAGGCGGATCGCATGATGCGAGGCGAGCTGGCGCAGCCGGTGCTGCACGTTGCGGAACGGCTTGCGGTGCGACGGCAGGATCAGCGTGTCGGGGTCCAGCACGTCCAGAAAGGTCTTGCACGTTTTCAGGAACGCGCCGACCGCGTCGAACTCCGGCTCGACGTGCCAGGTGCTGACGTTGGTGGTGATGCTCGGCAGGATCTGGTCACCGGCGATCAGGATTTTCCGTTCGGCGCAGTAGAGCGACACGTGCTCCGGCGAATGGCCTTCGCCAATGATGACTTGCCAGCGGTCCGGTCCAATGGTGACAAAATCGCCGCCGCGCATCCGTTTGTGGCTCTTCGGCAGGGTCACACCGTCGCTGTAGAGCACGACACCCTGCAAGAATCGTTGGATGCGGGCTTCGCTCAACCCATGGCGACGGTAGAACGTGCCGCGCGATTCGACGTTGTCGGTGTTACGGTTGAGCACGGCGAGGTTGGCAGTCAGCCATTCGCCCTGCGACATGCGCGGGCGCAGGCCCCACTTTTCGGCGATCCAGCCGGAGCCGCCGGCGTGGTCCGGATGGAAGTGCGTCACGATCAGCTGAGTGATCGGCCGGCCCGCCAGCACCTTCGCCCAGACTGTCTCGATCAACTCGCGCTGCGTCGGCGCGCCATAGCTGCAGTCGATCATGGTCCAGCCGTCGCCGTCGCGCATCAGCCAGAGATTGACCTACTTCAAGCCAACAAAGGGCACCGGCGTCGAGATCCAGCAGATGCAGTCGGCCACCTCGAGCGCCTCGCCGGCGGCCGGATAATCCGCGAACGGAAACATCAGTCCGTCAATGACATCGCCGGGACGTTGCGGTGGGCGCGGCTTGGTCTCCTTAACCTTGGCGCCCATCACGTCACCGGCCATTTCAACTGCACCATCTGGTCGACCTTGAGGTGCTTGCTGAAGCGCATCACCGCCACCGGGATTTCATCGTACAGCTTGCTCTCGTCGATCTTGGTCAGCGTGCCGTCGGCGACCACATGCTCGCCGGCGACGAACACGTCACGCACCGAATCGCCGGTGGCGCTGTAGACCAGGTTGGCCACCGGATTGATCAGCGGCTGCCACTCCGGCCGCTTGGTGTCGAACAGCACGACGTCGGCCTCCTTGCCGACCTCGATGCTGCCGATGCGGTCGGACATCAGCGCGGCCTTCGCGCCGTTGATCGTCGCCATCTCGACGCCGGTTTCCGGCGGCATGACGCGCGGGTTGAGCCGCATTTCCTTGTAGCAGCAGCAGGCGAGGCGGACCTCCTGCGTCATATCGACGATGCCCGACGAGGCGTGGTCCGAGCCAATCGCCACGTTGACGCCGAGTGCCATTAGTTCGGGCAGCTTGCCGACGACGAAATTGCCGTAGCCGTTGTGCAGGCTCGACGATGGCGCGCAGACCAGCGAAGGCTTGCGCTTCGCCAGCATCGCCACCTCCTGCGGTTCGAGCCAGCCCGAGTGCACGACCAGCATCCGCTCGTCGAGTACGCCGAGATGGTCCAGCCGCTCGATCTCGGCCAGTCCGCCACGGGCAATGCTGGAATCGTGTGTGGAATAGGAGAAGCAGGCGTGGGTCTGCAGCAGCGTGCCGTATTTCTTGGCGAGTTTGTCTAGGCCGACGATCAACTCGTCGGAGGCGTTATTCAGTCCGCGGAACGAGGCGCTGGCGCCAAGCCGCGGATTGCCGGACTTGGAATATTTTTCAAGCACCTTTTCGGCCTGCTCCAGCGCCGTCGCGGTGTTCTCGATCATCCGCTCGGGCAGCAGGCCCATCACCGACTTGGTCAGGTCGAATGAGGAGCGCGACACGATCATGCGGATGCCGGTCGACATCACGCCCTCGACGGACGATTCTGGATGGTAATTGCCGGGATCGATGAAGCAGGTCACGCCGTGCTTGAGCAGTTCCGTGGCGGCAAGCGTTGCCGATACCCGGACGTCATCGGCATCGAGCGCGGCCTCGTACGGATACATGCGGTCGAACAGGAACGACTGGGCGTTGGCCTCGTCGGCGAGGCCGCGAGAAAGCTGGAACGACGAATGCAAATGGCAATCGACGAAGCCCGGCGTGGCGACAGCGTTGCGTCCGCTGACGGTCTTTCTGGCCGAATAGCCCTTGGTGATCTCCGCCGACTTGCCGACCGCGACGATCTTTCCGCCCCGCACGGCGATTGCAGCGTCGCGGATGATGCGGCGCCCGGTATCGACGGTGATCAGCCAATCGATGTCTGCGATGATGAGATCAACAGTTTGCACTTCAACTCCTCGACTTGCCTCGACTCGTCCCGAGGAGGCGCGTGGCGCCGTCTCGAAGCATGGGCCGAATTCCCGCCTGAGCCCATCCTTCGAGCCGCCCGCCTTCGCTTCGATGCGACGGTTCCGTCAGGATGAGGCCGGAGGAAGGGTGCTACGGCTTCTTGTCCTCGCCGACATACGTCAGTTCATCGCTGATCTTCAGTTCGATCAGCACGTTGTCGTCGGTGGAATCCTCGCACAGCATGGAGCGGTGCCCGATGCCCTTCGGTATGAACAGCATGTCGCCCGGATGCATGATCTTCACGCCCATTTCGGTTTCCCACTTCAGCGCACCCTTGACGCAGAAGATGATCTCGTGTGCGTCGATGTTGCGATGCCAGAAGCCCATGTCGTGCTTGCGCCGCTTCGACACGTCGACCTTGCATCCGTTGGACGTATAAAGCCGGAGCGGCGTGCCGTCGGCCTTGTCGATGTTCGATGGCGAGTACTTCCCATCGAAAATGTTGAACATGCGGAAGATTTCGGCCATCTCCAGCACGCCGGCGTTGACCACCGGCGGTTCGTTGTGCGCGAGCACGACGTTCTTGCCATTGATGGTTACGAGTTCGCGGTAGACCGGCTTGGCCTTGTCAGACGCGTCTTTCTTGGTCTGTTCGTTCATCGAAGACTCCTGTTCAACTCAACTGATTCCGACTGCTTCTTTCAGGGCCGCCATGATGCCGGCGTAGCCCGTGCAGCGGCAGATGTGACCGCTCAACACTTCGCGCAGCTCCTCTTCCGTGGGCTTCGGGTTGCGCGACAGAAAATCCGTGAACGACATCAGGATGCCGGGCGTGCAGAATCCGCATTGCAGCGCGTGATGCTTCTGGAACGCCTGCTGCAACGTGTTCAGTCTGCCATTCGGGCCGGCCAGCGACTCGACGGTTTTCACGTCTCGGCCCTCGGCCTGCATGGCGAGCGTAAGGCACGAGCGCACCGCCGTACCGTCGATCTGGACGGTGCAGCAGCCGCAGACGCCGTGCTCGCAGCCGACGTGGGTGCCGGTGGCGCCGAGCGAATGGCGCAGGAAATCGCTCAGCAGCATGCGCGGCTCGGCCTCGGCCGCCATCTTCCGCCCGTTGAGCGTCAGGCTGATGCGGCTTTTCTCATCTTTGTTTACGCGGCGCATGCTTGTGCCTCCGCGAGAACGAGAGGTGCCAGATTGCGCAGGATATCGCGGCGCAGGGCCGCCGACGCGTGCAGGTCTTCGTAATCCTCGAATCCGGTGGCGAGAGCCTCGATCTCGCTCTTCAATTCCTTCATGACGATGCGTTGCACCAACGGCTTGCCGGCCATGCCGCCGATGCCGATTTGCGCAAAGTCCTTTCCTTCGATCACGGCGGCGATGGCGATAATGGCGAAATCGCCGTGCCGCCGCGCCACCTCGCGGAACGCGACGCCACGTCCCGTATGAACCGGGAAGCGGACGGCGGTGATCATCTCGTCACCGCGCCGCGCCGTGGTCATCATGTCGATCTGGAAGTCCTTCGCGGCGACGACGCGTTCGCCTCCCGTCGATCGGAGCACCACGCTGCCTTCGAGCGTGGCGAGCGACAGCGGAATTTCCGAGCTTGGATCGGCGTGGGCGATTGAGCCACACACGGTGCCTTTGTTGCGGGTCTGGAAATGGCCGACGAAGGGCAGGGCCGCCGCCAGCAGCGGGAGCTTGGCAGTCAGGTCCGGCCACGCCAGCAGTCTGTTCTGGGTTACCGCGGCACCGACCTCGATCGTGTCGCCCAAGTCTCGGATGTGGCCGAGTTCTGCGATCCGCGCAATGTCGATCAGCATCGACGGATCGGCCAGGCGCAGGTTCATCATCGCCATCAGCGATTGTCCGCCGGCGAGGATACGCGCCTCGTCGCCGCGTTCGGCAAGCAACGCCACCGCTTCGTCGATGGTATCCGGGCGAGCGTAGTCGAATGGACGCGGCTTCATCGCACGCCTCCGTTCGACGCCATCAAGGCGTGAATACGCCGCGGCGTTGCCGGCAGGCGCACATCCTTGACTCCGAGTGCGTCGGCGATGGCATTGGCGATGCACGCCGGCACGCTCATGCAATTGCCTTCGGCGAGGCCCTTAGCCCCGAGCGGCGTGAACGGCGACGGCGATTCGATATGCAGCATTTCGACCGGCGGCACTTCGCTCACCGTCGGCACCAGATAATCGGCGAACGTGCCGGTGAGGAACGCGCCCTCTTCGTTGGTGACGAATTCTTCGTACAGGGCGCAGGCGATGCCCTGGGCGAAGGCGCCGCGCATCTGACCGTCGGCGATCAGCGGGTTGAGGATCTTTCCGGCGTCGTGCATCGACGTGTAGCGGTCGACTTTCACTTGATAGGTCACCGGGTCGATCTCGATGCCGCACATGTCGAACACGAAGCCATAGGTGAGCGAGGTGTTGATGCGGTCGTCGCTCGACGGCGGCTCCAGCTCGGGCGGGTTCCATACGCCGGTTTCGCTCAGCGCCGGCACCATGCCGTCGGGCAACATGACGGGCGACCAGTGCGAGGTGCCGGCGACGCGGCCGAATGGCAGCGCGTTGTCGGGATTGCTGATGCTGCGGATTTTACCGTCGGCGAGTTCGACGTCCGCCGCCATCACGTTGAGCTGTTTCGCGGCAATGCGCTTGAGCTTGTCGGCCAGTTGCCCGGCCGCCATATGGGCGGCGACCGCGGTGCCCGGTGTGAAGCGGCACGAATAAGTGCCGGCGGCGATCGACCATTGGTCCTTCGCGGTGTCCATCTCCAAGGTCACGTCGATATCGCCTGGCTGCAGGCCCAGACGATCCGCGACGATCTGCGACAGCACGGTCTCGTGGCCCTGGCCCTGCACGGTGACGTCCGCGGTCACCGAAACGGCGCCGAGCGGATCGACGTTGACCGTCACCATCGAGGTCGCGCCGTTCTTCGGCCCGGCCTTCTCGCGAGTCTCCGGCGTCAGCAAGGTCGAGAGATAGCCCATGTTCGACATGGCGGGCTCGACCACCACGGCGAAGCCTATGCCATACTTGCGGCCGGCCTCGCGGGCCTCGTCGCGGCGCTTCTTCAGATAGTCGAGGCGGCCGTCGCCGACGGCGGTTTCCACCGCGCGCGGATAGTCGCCGGAATCGTAGAGGCCGCCGGCCGCGGCGCGGTAGGGGAATTTCTCCGGCTGCACCAGGTTGCGCCGAATCACGTCGAGATGTTCGAGCCCCAGTTCGATGGCGATGCGCTGCACCATCCGCTCCAGCGCCAGATAGAGTTGCGGCCCGCCAAAGCCGCGGATGAGGCTCGCCGGCATCTTGTTGGTCAGCACCACACGATTGGTTACGTCGATGTTGGCGATGTCGTAACCGCCGGTGATGGCGCCGTGCATGCGATAAAGCGGGCCGGGCATCGGCGCGCGGAGAAAAGCGCCGTAGTCCTCGAGCTGATCCATCCTCAGACCGAGGATTTTTCCGTCCTTGGTCACCGCGGCTTCGATTTCGGTGACGCGGTTGGGCCCGGTGCTGGCCGCCAGCAGGTGCTCGGCGCGGTCCTCGACCCATTTCACGGTGCGGCCGGTGATCTTCGCAGCCAGCGCCGTCAGCACCACATAAGGGAACACCGAGAGCTTGATGCCGAAGCTGCCGCCGGAATCCGGCGGGATGCGCAGCCGCATCTTCGGTCCGGGCACGCGCAGCGCCCGCGCCATCACCGGATGCGTCGAGAACGGGCCCTGGAAATTCGCCATGCAGTCGTAGCTGTCATCGGCGGGATTGTGCGAGGCGACCGCGACGAAACATTCCATCGGCGTGAAAGACAGCCGATGGAAGTCCACCGTCAGCTTGATGACCTTGTCGGCCGTCTCGAACGCGCACTTAGTGTCGCCGTATCGAAACGTGCGCACCGAGATTTCGTTGGTCTTGGCTTCGGCGTGCAGCAGCGGCGACGATTTCTTGCACGCTTCGACCGGATCGATCGCCGCTTCGCGCGGCGTGTATTCGATCGCGACCGCTTCGGCGGCGTCCTCGGCGAGATAGCGGTTCTCCGCCACCACCAGCGCCACCGGCTCGCCGGCGAAGCGTACGCGATCCACCGCCAGCGACCATTGATGGATCGGCGACTTCAGCGCCACCAGGAACGGATCGGAGATTTTCTTGATGTCCACGCCGGTGATGACCGCCCAGACGCCCTCCATCGCCAGCGCCGCCGTGGCGTCGATGCTGACGATGTCGGCGTGGGGATGCGGCGAGCGAATGACATGGGCGTGCAGCGTGCCGGCCGGCACGGGAAGATCGTCCGCATACCGCCCCCGGCCCGACAGCAGGGCAGGATCTTCCTTGCGAACGACGCGCGTGCCGAGACGTTTTGACACCGGACCAAAGACCTCACGCGGCTCGCACCAAGTCCAACGAGCCCGGCACACAAAGCCCCGATTTCCGACGAGAATCAAGCGTTGACCGGGATACCGGCACTCTCATAAAAGCGGGGCTGGAATGCTTTGATTGCGAACCATCGCCGGACGAGAATTTCCGTTCACTGGAGCGAGCAGATGACGTTTGAAATTCCCTCGCCCGGCGCGACGTTCGAGGTTCCGCTGGAGGATGGGGCGCGGATTCGCATGCGCCGACACGGCAATCCGGACGGCGTGCGGCTGCTCGTGACCCACGGCAACGGCTTCGCCGCCGACGCCTACTACCCATACTGGCGGCAACTCCTGTCCCAATTCGACCTGCTGGTGTTCGACTTCCGAAATCACGGGCAGAACGTCCCGGTCACGCCGTCGAATCACAATTACGAACAGCTTGCGCGCGATCTAGAGCGCGTGACCGCCGAGGTGAGGACCAGGCTCGGCGCGAAGAAAACCGCGGGCATCTTTCACTCCATGTCGGCGCGCACCGCGATGAAGCATGCCATCGAGATCGGCTGGCGCTGGGACGCGTTGATGCTGTTCGATCCGCCGGACGTGCCGTTGAAGGGCCATCCGCTTTATCCGGCAATGGAGATTTTCGAGAACAAGCTCACCGAATGGGCCAAGAGCCGCCGCCGCCGCTTTGCCTCGGTCGCTGAACTGACCGAGGAATACAAGCAGTCGCGTGCGACCGGCCGGTGGGTCGAGGGCGAGCATGAGTTGATGGCGCGTTCGGTGCTGCGTTCATCCCCGGATGGCGGTTATGAGTTGACCTGCGCGCCGGAGAACGAAGCTGCCATCTACGCCCAGGCGCTGACTCTCGATCTGTGGCCGAAGGCGTCCGAGTTCGGCGGGCCGGTCAAACTCGTAGGCTGCGATCCGAACTTCAAGGGCGCGCCGGCCACCGGCCCGGCCAACCAGGCGCTCGGCATCGAAGGCGGCTACGACTACAGCTTCGTCGAAGGCACCGGCCATCTGCTGCAGATCGAGAAGCCGGACGAATGCATCCGGTTGACGATGGAGTTTCTGGGCAAGCACGGATTGGCTTAGTTGGCAGGTTTGCCATTGCCCCTTATTGGCTGCGCCCATCGGCCCCATAGTGGCCCGTTTGCTCTGACTCTGATATTCAATGCGTCGTGCGGTCCCGTAGCTCAGCTGGATAGAGCGGCGGTTTCCTAAACCGTAGGTCGGAAGTTCGAGTCTTCCCGGGATCGCCAGTCGCACTCAGCCGCGTTTGACGCCGTTCGCAGAGTCCACCAGCAGCCCGCCGTCGATCAGGATCGAGCTGCCGCTGATGTATGACGAATAGTCCGATGCCAGGAACGCCACCATGCCGGACACCTCGTCGGTGGTGGCGGCGCGCTTCATCGGCAGGCCCGACATCACATCCCGCCAGCGATTCTCATCGCCGAACTTTTCCTTGGCGAGCCGCCTGGTGTCGTTGATGTGCTTCTCGGTCTCAACCGGCCCTGGATTGACCGCCAGCACGCGCACGCCGTGGCGGATGCTGTCGCCGCCGAGCGAGCGCGAAAACATGATCAATGCGGCGTTGGCGCAACTTCCGGCGATGTAATAAGCGTCGGGCCGTTCGCCGGCCATGCCGGCGATGTTGATGATGACGCCGCGGCCGCGCGCGCACATTGGGCCGTAGATCGCGCGCGTCAGGTTGATGGAGCCGAACAGTTTCAGGTCCCACGCCTTGCGCCAGCGGTCTTCGTCGATGTCGAGGAGTCCGCCGCGCGGAATGGCGCCCGCCGAATTGACCAGGATGTCCACCTCGCCGGCCTGATCGGCCAGGGCTTTGACGCCGGCGCTGGTGCTGAGATCGACGGCGTGACCCGCCGCTTCAACGCCGTGCTGTGCGCAGATGTCCGCCGCCGCCTTGTCGAGGTCGGCCTTGGTGCGCGCGACGAGTTGCACATGGCAGCCTTCCGCCGCCAGCGTTTGGGCGATGGCGAGCCCGATCCCCTTCGACGAGCCTGTGATCAGCGCCCGGCGTCCACGCAACTTGAGGTCCATCGCTTGTCTCCTCCCGCTTTCGGCGCAGCTTATTGCACAGCGCGATGGTTTATTCGATTATGATCTTCAACGAATGCGCGGCCCGGCACACCACGGCCGGGCCGGCTGCTTTTTTCGAGCGCCGGATTCAACGGCGCCGAGAGTTTCGGGAGGAGACAATCATGCCGCATTTCACACGCGCTGTTTTGAGTCTGGCGCTACTCACTCTTTCGATCGCGCCGGGGGCCGCGCAGGACTATCCCACGCGGCCGGTCCGGATCGTGGTCGGCTTCCCCGCCGGCGGCGGCGTCGATACGTCGGCGCGGGGGGCGGGGCAGGCGATGGCCCAGGGGCTCGGCCAATCGGTCATCATCGAGAACAAGCCGGGCGCCGCCGGCACCATCGGCGCCGCCGAAGTCGCGCGCAGCGCCCCGGACGGCTACACGCTGCTGGTGACGCCGGGCGGCCACTCCATCTTCGGCGCGATCTTCAAGTCGTTGCCGTTCGATACGGTCAAGAGCTTCGACTGGATTTCCGGAATCGTCACGGTGCCGTTCTTCGTGGTGGTTCCTGCGAACTCGGAGTTCAAGTCGGTGTCCGACATCGTTGCCAAGGCGAAGGCCGCGCCCGGTACGGTGACCTTCGGCAGCGCCGGGCAGGGCACCACGCACCATCTCGGCATCGAGTTGTTGGGCAACCGCACCGGCAGCAAGTTCCTGCATGTGCCGTATCGCGGCGATGCGCCTCTGATCACCGCGTTGCTGGCCGGCGAGGTGCAGTTCGGTCTCGCTACGCCCACTCTGATCCTGGAAAACATCAAGGCCGGGCGCCTCCGCGCTCTGGCGACCACAGCCAACGAACGCGCCGCGATGCTGTCGGATGTGCCGACGGTCGAGCAGGCGCTGCAAATTCAGAACTACGATGTCCGCACCTGGTTCGGGATGGCTGGGCCGGCGGGCCTGCCGGCTGGTGTGGTCACTCGCTTGAACGGCGAACTCGGAAAGGGGCTGGCCTCGCCGGAGGTGCGCGCACGGCTCGCGGGCATCGGTGGCGAGGTTGCCGCAACCACGCCGGCGCAGATGCGCGACCGTGTTGCGCGGGAGTTGCAGACCTGGACCGAGACGGTCAATCAGGCGGGAATCGAGAAGCAGTAACCGTGGCTAGTTTGTCGTTGTCGTGCTTGGCGCGCTGGCGACCGTCGCCTTCGGCGGCGTCGGCTCCAGCACGCCAGCCTGTGTCAGCGCCGCGCCGACTTGCTGCATGCGGTTGATCAGCTCGACGGCGGCCATCGGCGTCAGCACCATGCGCTGCGCAGGCAGCCTGCGCCCGGTCACTGGCGCGTTCGGCTTCACATCGTCGAGCCGGGTGATGCCGAACTCGATGCGAAGCGACTGGCCGTCAAAATAGACGTTGTTGATCGAATCGGCGAATGTCTCGGTGCATTCCGGCCGGTCGATATAGCGGATCGTCGCGGTTTGCGCCGGTGCCGCGGCCGGTGCGCCTGTCTTATTCTCTCCGTCAGCCATGTGACTCGTTCCCTCGTAAGTAAGTCGCCTGCCCCGGGCAGGTCGATGCGATGATAGCCTATCCGCGGGCGGGCGGTCGGCTAAAGTCGCAGTTGAACCAATCCAAGGAAGTTTTTGCATGAAGGCGATGGTGTTGACCGGATTGAACCGGCCGTTCGAGCTCCAGCAGCGGCCCGATCCGGTGGCCGGTCCGGGCGAGGCGGTGGCGCGCGTGATCACTTGCGGCGCCGGCCTCACCATCCAGCATGCCCGCGCGGGCCGGCGCAAAGTCCAGTTCCCGCGCATCATCGGCCATGAGATCACCGGCGAGATTGCCGAGACCGGACCCGGCGTGCGCGGCCTCAAGGTGGGCGACGCTGTCACCACCTACTTCTATCTCAACTGCGGCCACTGCCGTTGGTGCCTGACCAGCCTCGAACCGATGTGCGAGAATTCCGGCGGCCAGATCGGGCTCGATTGCGACGGCGCCTATGCCGAATATGTCAAGCTGCCGGCGCAGAACTTCATCCGCCTGCCGGAGGGGATCGACCACAAGAAATATCCGGCTGAGCTTGGCGTCGTCACCGATGCGCTGGCGACGCCGTACAAGGTGCTGCGGCGCGCCAGCATCAAGGCCGGTGAAACCGTCGCGGTGATTGGCGCCGGCGGCGGCCTCGGCATCCATCAGGTGATGATGGCGAAATGGGCGCGCACCCGCGTCATCGCGGTGGATACCAAGCCCGTGAAGTTCGAAGCCTGCCGTAAAACCGGCGCCGACGAGGTGGTGGATGCGAGCGCCGGCCGCGTCGCCGAGCAGTTGCTCGAACTCACCGGCGGGCATGGCGTCGATGTGGTGGTCGATTATGTCTCCACCACAGCGACTCTCGAAGCCGGCTGCAAGGCGCTCGCCCGGCGCGGGCGGCTGGTCACGCTCGGCGGAGGTGGCGTCGGCAAGACATTCGGCGTGTCGGCGGCCGACCTGCTCAACAAAGAACAGAGCGTGCTCGGCAGCCGCTACGTTACCCGCGGCGAAGTTGTCGAATCGCTCGATCTGGTGGCGCGCGGGGAGGTGTTTCCTCTGGTCAGCATCGTGCGCCCGCTGGAAGAGGCCGAGGCGGTTCATGAACTCGTCGAGCGCGGCGACGTGATCGGCCGCGCAGCGCTGCGGATTTCATAGACGGCGCTGGTGCGCGGCGAACGCCGGCATTACGATCCTGTAGGATCGTGCCCGACACAAAACAGGAACGCGTTGCGATGAAAATCGTCATCCCCGACGACTACCAATACATGGTCGATCAACTCGACTGCTATTCGCTGATCCGCCATCACGAAGTGACGCGCTATCGTGAGCCGGCGCGCGATCTCGACCAGCTCGTCGAACGGCTGAAGGACGCCGACGTGGTGGTCTCGATCCGCGAGCGCGTGGATTTCTCTCGCGCGCTGCTGGAGCGGCTGCCGAAGCTCAAGCTGCTCGCACTGGTCGGTCGCAACTCGCACATGCTCGATTTCAACGCCGCCACCGATCTTGGCATCCCGGTCTCGACTGGCGTCAGCAACTCACCGGTCGCGCCGGCCGAGCTGACGCTGGCGCTGATCGTTGCGTCGCGCCGAAACATCGCGATCGAAGCCGAGCGCATGCGCGCCGGAAAATGGCCGTTCACGCTGTCTCATCGCATCCGCGGCTCGACGCTCGGCATCTTCGGCCTCGGACACATCGGCGCGCTGGTGGCCGAGGGCGGCAAGGGGCTCGGCATGAAGGTGCTGGTGTGGGGCCAGAAGAACTCGTTGGAAAAGGCGGTGGCCGCGGGCTACGAGGTGGCCAAGAGCAAGGCCGATTTGTTCGAGCGATCCGACGTGCTGTCGATCAGCGTGCGGCTGCGGCCGGAGACGCGTGGCATCGTCGGCCCGGACGATCTCGCGCGGATGAAGCCGACAGCGCTGTTCGTCAACGTCGCGCGCGCCGAACTGGTGGCGCCGGGCGCGCTGCTGGAGGCATTGAAGAAGGGCCGGCCCGGTTACGCGGCGATGGACGTGTACGAAGAGGAGCCGGTCACCGGCGGCAACCATCCGTATTTGAAGATGGACAACGTGCTCTGCACGCCGCATCTCGGCTGGGCGGAATGGGACAACTTCGAGCTCTATTTCCGCGAATGCTTCGAGCAGATCGCCGCGTTCGAAAAGGGCGGGCCGCTGCGGCTCGGCAATCCGGCGGTGAAGCCGCGCGCGAAGGCGTAGCGACGCGCGGCGGGATCGAAATGCGCGACCCTCTCGTTCGTCATGGCCGGGCTTAACCCGGCCATCCAGGCTTTCTTTGTACGCGAAGAAAGACCTTAGGGTTATCTCGCCAGTGCCTCGACCAGCGGTGCGACGTCATGCGTCTCGGCGACATTCCAAAGTTGCTGCGATAGGCTCTTCGCCTTCGCCGCGCCATGGACCGGACCGACCAGGTCCAGGAACTTTGCAATCAACCCCTCGTCGTCGAGCGGCACGATCCGCGAGCCCCACGCCTCGTCGGCCTGGCGCACGAACTTGCCCTTGTTCGTCGTCACCGTGACACGGGCGGGCCGCAGCCGCGGATAGAGCTGGTCGATCTCCGCGGGCGCGGACACCGTAAGCTTGTCGGCGAACGCCGCGAACGCCGGATCGTTCCGCGTCGCCTCGTCGAAGTGCTCGAACTTGACGCCGCGATAGCGCGCCGCGAGGCCCATCAGATAGGGAAAGCTGAGCTGCGCGCTGGCGAAATCGTCCCACGGGACGTGGGCGTGTTCGGTGGCGATCTTGTAGGTCTCCACGTCGACCTTCGAAATCTCCTCGAACGAAATCTTCTCGTCGTTGCACAGGCCGAACATTGCCTCGACCGCCGGCTGGATGTGGCGGCAGCAGGCGTACGGCTTGATGTAGCAGTCGGTGATGCCGTACTCCGCGACGGGCGGCAGCGCGATCGGCCGGGCCTTGTCGATGCGCCCGAACGCGAACGCCTGCATGAAGCCGTCGCGCCCTTCGATCACATTCGGCGGCCCTTCGGTGCCTTGCTCGGCCAGCAGCGCTGCCTGCATGCCCTCCCGTGACGCGTGTCCCGCGTGCAGCCGCTTGATGTCGCCGCCGCCGGCAACGAAGGCGAACAGCCCTGCGGAACTTGATGCCGCGATACCGAGCGCGTTGGCGAATTGCCGAGTGTTCAATCCGCGCAGCCGGCCTGTCGCCATCGCTGCTCCGAACGGGCCGACCGCGCTGGTCGGATGGAAGCCGCGCTGGCGCAAATCCGGCGCGCAGGCGCGGGCGAGACAGATGTTGGTTTCGTAGCCGGCGACGACGGCCTCGATCAGCGCACGGCCGGACGAGCGCCGGTCGTAGGCCACGGCCAGCACCGCCGGCACGACGACACAGCCGCAGTGCGCCGACCCGTGGCGGTATCCGTCGTCGAGCTCGATGCCGTGCGCGGCGGTGCCGCCGAGGAATGCCGCGTCGAGCAGGTCGGCGCGCCGCGCGCGGCCCGGCACCGGGATTGTTCCGGCCGGCCGCACCGCCTTGATGACGTTCTCCGCCTGGGTCGCGATGCTGCCGCCGGCGCCGGCGATCATCACGCCCACGGTATCGAGCAGATGGCGACGCGCATAATGCCGCGCCTCGTCGGGCAGCGCGTCGTAGCTGAGCGCGCCGGTGAACGCGACAATCTGATCGGTTGCGCCCGCGGCGGGCTGCAGGGTGTGAACGGCTTCGGCGTGAGACATGGCGCTTCCTCGATTTGGTCGGACCCTACCACAACCGGCGCATGACGAACGATAGGCTACGCCAGCTTCACCAGGGCATCGACGGCGATCACGCCTTCGCCGGCCGGCTTGACGATCAGCGGATTGACCTCGGCTTCGGCCACGGCCGGCCCATCGACAACGGCGAGCCGCGACAGCGCCACCAGCGCCGCGGCCAGCGCGTCGAGATCGCCCGCGGGTCTGCCGCGATAGCCGGCCAGCGCCTTGAGAGCCGCGACTTCGCCGATCATCGCCCTGGCCTCCATGAGATCGATCGGCGCAAGGCGGAGGCTGCGGTCGCGGTGAATCTCGGCGAGGATGCCGCCGGCCGCGAGCATCACTACGGGGCCGACATCCGAATCGATCCGATAGCCGATCAGCACTTCGGCGAGACCCGCCACCATCGGCTGCACCAGGATGCGATCCGCGGCGGTGGATTTCTGGATTTTAGTTATCGCCGCCGTCAGCGCCGCTTCGTCGCGCACGTTCAGCACCACGCCGCCGATGTCCGACTTGGGGGCGATCTTGTCCGACAGCGCCTTGACCACGACCGGATAGGCGAAGGGCAGGGCCGGCGGCTTGGCGTTGCAATCGAAAGCGATCGAAGCCGCGCGCGCCACCCCGACGCGATCCAGCAGCGCGTAGGCTTGCAATTCGTCGAGCATTGTCCCGTCGCTCGAAGGTTGGCCGGTGCGCACCTCGACCGGCCTCGGCGCGCGCCGTTGCAGCGCCGCGGCGACCGCGTCGGCGCACGCCTCCGGTGTATGGAACCCCGGCACGCCTGCGGCGGCCAGCCGTGCCAGAGCGTCTGGTGCCTCCGGGACGAGGAACGCGGCTATCGGCTTGCCCGCGCCGGCGCAATCGACGATCGGCTTGACCGCGAGATCGGGATAGAACCGCGCCGACGATCCGACGACCACCACGACCAGATCGAACTCCGGCGCGGTGGTCAGTACGTCGAGCGCGCCCTTCATGACTTTGTATTGCGCGCCGGCGAGCGTGAGATCGATCAGCCGGGCCGGCACGACATCGACATCGGTAGCGGCTTTGATCCGCGCCAGCGTCTGCGGCGTCGGCGGCTCGACCGCGATGCCGCGGATCACCAGCTGGTCCCAGGTGTCGCCGCCGTTCTGCTGGCGGGTGACGCCGGCGGTGTTCTTCAGCGCGTCGTACAGGCCGCCGGCGGCCTGCAGGTCCAGCACCGCGCGCGTGACGACGTTGACCGTGGCTGGCACATCCATGATGTCGGCGCCGCGGAAACTGCCCGCCTCCACCGTGGCCGGCACGAAGCCGTCCGCCCGCGCCGCCGTGACCTGGACCGCTTGCAGGACGGCGTCGTCCGCCGATTGGGCAGACGCCGGGAACGCGGCGCACAGGGCGAAGCACAGCGGCAGAGAAGGCAGGTGGGACAGGTGGCGCATCGGGAGTGGGCATCAAGGACAATGGCGCTCATTCTAACCATAATGCGAATGATTATCAATTAGTGATAACCCCGATGCCGCGCGCGTGGTGTGATAAAGCGTGAATATCTGGCGAGCA
>JAPLPD010000147.1 GCA_026400395.1 Alphaproteobacteria bacterium
ACGCACGACGCCCGCCCGTTCGCGCTCCGACGCGCTCATCGTCAGTAATCCCCTGTCCATCAATGCCCCGTCGAATCAAACTCGAAAAGGGGACATTCTCACTTTGCACAAAGGGGACATTCTCATTGTGCGCTAACAGCGGGCCTTTTATTATGCTGCGTTGCGCTCGGCGTCAGACCGGCTTGAATCTCCCCCCGCCTCCAGCGCAAAGTGCGGCCCGAGGAAACAGCGCCAACAGGCCCGAACGGGCCATAACCATCGGTTGACAGTCCCATGTCCCAGCCCACCGCCGCCCGCCAAACCAGCAACGCGCCCGAGCACTCCACGGCCTATTACTTCATCGAGGGGCTGAACGAACTCGGCATCGAGCATCTGTTCTGCAACTTCGGAACCGACCACGCGCCGACCATCGAGGCGATGGCGGAGCGCGAGAAGCGCGGCGAGAAGGTGCCGAACGTGATGTTGTGCCCGCATGAAAACACCGCGGGCCACATGGCGATGGGCTATGCCGTCGCGACCGGCCGTGGCCAGGCGGTCCTGGTCCACGTCGACGTCGGCACCGCCAACACCGCGAACTCCATGCACAACGCGTTCCGCAGCCGGGTTCCCGTGCTGCTGATGTCCGGCAAGGCTCCATACACCGCAAGCAACGAACTGGTCGGCTCGCGCGACACCTACGTTCACTTCATCCAGGAGCCGATCGATCAGGGCAGCCTGGTGCGGCCCTACATGAAATGGGAGTGGACGCTGCCGTCCGGCGTGGTGGTGAAGGAGGCGCTGCGCCGCGCCCATACCATCATGGAAAGCCATCCGCGCGGTCCGGTCTATTTCATGGCGCAACGCGAGACGTTGACCCAGCAATGGGCCGCCGACCAGATCCGGACCTATACGGCCGAGCAATTCTCGCAGCCGCAGGCCGGCGGCGCCGATCCCGCCATGATCGCGCAGCTTGCCGACAAGCTGATGGCCGCCGAGCATCCGATCCTGATCTGCGGCTATGCCGGGCAATCTAAGACCGCGCCGAAGCTGATCGAGGAGTTGGCGATGTACGCCGGCATCGCGGTGTTCGAAGGCAACCAGACCTTCAACATTTCCCACGAGTTCCCGTGCTTCCTCGGCTATGCGCCGAACAAGCATCTGCCGACCGCCGACCTCGGCATCATGGTCGATGTCGATGTGCCGTACTTCCCGGCCGACGTGACGCCGAACCCCAAGGCCTACTGGGCGCATATCGACATCGACACGCTCAAGGCCGCGTCGCCGATGTGGACGTTCCCCGGCAACCTGCGCATGCAGGGCGATTCCGGCCGCATCCTCGAGCAACTGCTGGAAGAACTGAAGAAGAAGGCGACGCCGAAGTTCAAGGACGCGGCGGCAAAGCGCGTGGCGGCCCTCACCGCCGAACGCGGCGCCTGGCGCGAGACCGCCAAAAAGCTCGCCTCCAACAAAGGCAAGACCGGCGAGATCAACCCGCATTATGTGTTCGCCGAGCTGAACAAGGTCCTCAAGTCCGACGACGTGGTCTGCAACGAAGGCATCCGCAACGCCGGCGCGGTGCTGATGCAGCTTGAGCGACCGCTGCCGAACACCTGCATCCGCGCGGGCGGCGGCGGTCTCGGCTGGTCCGGCGGCATGGCGCTCGGCATCAAGCTCGCCGAGCCGGGGAAGATGGTCGTGCAGGTGGTCGGCGACGGCGGATTCTATTTTGGCGGACCAAGCTCGGTGTTCGCGGTTTCGAAGCAGTACAGCCTGCCGATCCTGACGATCCTGCTGGATAACGCCGGATGGTCGGCGGTGAAGGAATCAACGCTGCGCGTGTTCCCGCAAGGCGAGGCGAAGTCTGCCGACCGGTTCCAGGCCAGCCTGATGCCCGACGCGGAGTTCTCCAAGATCGGCGAAGCGTTCGGCGCCTATGGCGAGAAGGTCACCGATCCGGACGAAGTGCCGGCCGCTATCGCCCGCGCGGTGAAAGAAGTCCGCGGCGGCCGGGCCGCGATCCTGCATGTGAAGGTAACGAAACTCTAGCCGCAGGGCGGGGGCGTTGGACCTTCACGTATTTACCTCGGTCGCGCTGAAAGGCGTGCTGGAGCAGTTCGGTCCGGAATTCCGGCAATCGACCGGCTACGGCTTGGCCATGACCTACGCGCCGGCGCCGGTGGTGGTCCGGCGTGTGCGTGAGGGCGTGGCGGCCGACGTGCTGATCGTAACCCCGGATTCGTGGCCAGTACTGGTCCGCGACGGCAACGCCGTCGCCGGCACCGAACGCGATTTCGCGCAGTCGGTTGTCGGCGTGGCAGTCCGCGCCGGCGCGCCGCACCCGAAAATCGGTACCGCCGACGAGTTCAAAGAAACGCTGCTGCGGGCCAAATCGGTGGCCTACACCGATCCCGCGACCGGAGCGGCCAGCGGCGTGCACTTCATGAAGCTGGTGGAGACATTCGGCATAGCCGATGCGATCCGCGCCAAGGCCAAGCTCGGCAGTGGCGGGCCGGTTGCCGAGTTCGTCGCGAGCGGCGAAGCCGAGATCGCCATCCAGCAGTTGTGCGAGCACATGCTGATCGCCGGCGTCGATGTGGTCGGACCGATCCCGGCCGAACTGAACAGGACCACGACGTTTACGGCCGGGGTCGCTGCGCGATCCTCGGCGCCGGAGATTGCAGCCGCGCTGATTGCGCTGCTGACCGCGCCGCATGTTCGGGCGGCCCTGCCCTCGCATGGGCTCCAGCCCGTTTGACGCGAGTTCCCTTTTTTCCCGCGAACCCACGCCCAGCGCTGATGCTCGGTGCGTAAAATTCTCGCGCTCTACCCTGGGCGCTTGGCAGCCGCCACTTGCAGTGCAAAGCTCATTCCCAACAAGCGCCGTCAGAGGCGCGTGCTCCGGGAGGCAAACATGGCGGGATTGGCAGGCAGGCTTTGCAGTGCTGTGCTGCTGGCCGCATCGGGCAGCCCCATCGCGCAGGCCGCCTCCTATCCCACCCGAACCGTAGAAATTATCGTCTCCTACGCCGCCGGCGGCTCGACGGATTTCGTCGCGCGCACGGTGGCGCAGCGGCTTACGGACAAACTCGGCCAGCCCTTCGTGGTGCTCAACCGGCCGGGCGCCAGCGGCACCATCGGCCTTAAGGCGGCGATGGCCGCCAAACCCGACGGCTATACGCTTTATGTCGGCTACACCTCAGAGACCGTGGTTGTCCCGCAGATTTCCAGGACCGCCGCATACAGCGCGACGGACGATTTCGAACCGGTCGCCGTCACCGGCCTCGTTCCGGTGGTGCTGATCGTCTCCAAGAACGTCAAGGCCGACAACCTCAAGGACTTCATCGCCGAGGTGCGCGCCAATCCGGGCAAGTACACCTACGGCGGCAGTGTCGGCAGCCCGCCGCACATCATGGGCGCCTGGATGAACAACGTGCGCGAGCTGCAGGTGCAGCACATCCCCTATCGCGGCGGTGCGCAAGGCGTCACCGATGTGGTCGGCGGCCATCTCGACATGTTCTACGGCGGCGTCGCCGTGGCAAAGTCCGCGATCGAAGGCGGCAATGTCAAAGCCCTGGCTGTGACCGGTGACGCGCGTTCGGCGGCTCTGCCGGACGTGCCGACCTTCAAGGAGGCCGGGGTGCCGGAGTTCGACTTGGCGAGCTGGACCGTGATGCTCGCACCGAAGGGCACTCCCGCCGACATCGTCGATCTGGTGCGCAAGGAATCGATCGCAGCGATCGAAGATCCCGCGACGCGCGCGGCGCTGGCGAAACAAGGCGTCGACCGCAGCCCCAGTCAGGACGTGCGGGCGTTTCTGCTGAAAGAGCGGAACAACTTCGGCCGCGCGGTTCGCACGCTCGGCATCAAGATGGGGGAATGACCGCGATGATCCGTTTCTGGTTCCTGCTCTGCGCGCTGCTGCTCGGCCCCATCGGGGCGGTTTACGCGCAAAGCTGGCCGGCGCGTCCGATCAAGATCATCGTGCCGACCGGCCCGGGCGCCGCCACCGACGTGATGGCGCGATTGATGGCCGATTCCGTCACGCGCGGACTTGGCCAGCCGGTGGTGGTAGAGAATCAGGGCGGCGCCTCCGGGCTCGTCGCGCATCAATCCGCCGCGCGCGCGGCGCCCGACGGCTACACATTCATTTTCACCAACACGTCCGGCCTCGCGACCAACCTCGTCACCTTCAAGTCTATCCCCTACGATCCAGTGAGGGACTTCACGCCGGTCGCGATGGTGGTCGACTTCGGCCCGCAGATGCTGTCGGTCAACGTCGACCTACCGGTGAAATCCGTCTCTGAGTTGATCGACTACGCCAAGGCCAACCCCGGCAAGCTGTCCTACGCGGTCGATGTTACCGCGGGAGCGGCGCCATTCGCCGCACGGCTGTTCAACAAGCGCGCCAATCTCGGCATGGTCGAGGTGCCGTACCGCTCGGCGGCCCAGATGGCGGGAGACGTCGCCACCGGCACCGTGCCGGTGCTGATTTCCTCGATGGCCGCCTCCAACGCCATGGTACAGGCCGGGAAACTCCGCCGCATCGCGCTCACCTCCACCAACCGGTTTCCGCCGCTGCCCGACCTGCCGACTATTGTCGAAACGGTGCCGGGCGTGACCATGGACGGCTGGTTCGTGCTCGTGGCTCCGGCCGGCGTACCCTCCGACATCGTCGGGCGGATGAACCAGGGGGTAGGCGATTTCCTCAAGGGTCCGGACATCCAAAGCCGCCTCGCCGGCTTCGGTCTTGCAACCAGCGGCGCCGGCACGCCGCAAAGCACCGCCGCATTCATCACCCGCGAGCAGGAGAGATGGCGGGCGCTGGCTCGGGAACTCGACATCCAACCGCAGTAAAGCGGCGTCAGCCGGTCAACCGCTTCGGCGTCTCGGTTTTCTCAAACACCGGCACGAACAGATCATCGACCTTGACCGGCGCCGCAATCAGCGATTGATCGACCAGATACTTCACCAACGCCTCCAGCGTTGGCCGGTTCGGCTCGACGCCATATGGCCATGGATCGCCGCCGAACACCGCCTCGATCTCGTCGAGTTCGGCGGTCATCCAGGGCAGCATGTAGCGCAGCGTGCCGAGATACCGCATTCGCTTGAACGCACGATCCTTGGACTCGCACAACGCCTGATAGAGACTCGAAGCGGCGAACGGATGCTTCTCGTAAAACTCCCGGCGCATCACGATCAGATGCATGATCGGAAAAATCTTGGTCGTCTTGTAGTAATCCATCTCGGTCTTGCGGAAATCCGGGAACAGCCGCTCAACGTGCGCGGACTTGCCGAAGCAGGACGGCAGATCAGCGCCGATGGTCGCCGCGACCTCGCCATCGGCAAGCAACTGGCTCAGCGACTTTCCACTTTGGTTCGGCACAATCTTGATCGGCTTCAGCGGCGGCAGCACCGTCGGCTTGCCGTGCGGCGTCGGCGCTTCCATCGCCCCCTCGACCCATTCGACATTCGACAGATCGACGCCGTAGTGATCCTGCAGCACGCCGCGAATCCAGATCGCGGCGGTCATGGTGTAGAGCTGGACGCCGATCCGCTTGCCCGCGAGATCCTTGGGACTTTTAATCTTCCGCGTATCGACCGCGATGAAGCCGTGCCGGAACACCCGCGATGCGAACGCCGGCAACGCCACGAACGGGCACTCGCCCTTGCCGGCCGCGAACCGGCTGACGAACTCGGAACTCGACATTTCAGAGGCGTCGAACTCGAGCTTGCCGACCATGCGGTCGAACAGCTCGCGGGGGTTGTCGATCGGAATGAAGTTCAGATCAATTCCCGCGGGCTTCACCTCGCCGGTGGCAAGCGAAAGCATCCGGTCATACAGGCCGGACGCAAACGACATCGACAGTTCAGACATTCGGCAAAGCTCCGATGATTACGCCGGCACGGCCGGCATCTTGCGTGGCAGGAAAGCGACCGCGATCAGGATGACGAGCGAGGCGCCGGCAAGCACGCGAAACAGCGTATCGAAGCCCCACTGCTCGTAGATGAAGGCAATCAGCGGCAGCGCCGCGGCCAGCGCCGTGAAGCTGACGACGTAGCGCACCCCATAGACACGGGCGCGCGCCGGCCCCGTTGCGAGCCGGCCGACCATGTAGTCGTTGATCGGAATCTGCCCGAACGCGCCGAGCATGAACCCCAGCGCGACAGCCAGCGCCCAGCCGTCCTTGAGGCCGGCCATCAGCGCGAAGAACGCCACCTGGATCGCGGCAGCGCCCATGAACACACGGCGCGGTCCGATCCGGTCGAGCAGCATGCCGACCACAAGCTGGGCCATCGATGCAACCACGAAGACGACAAAGGCGAACCAGCCGACCATGGTGGCGAGATCGACCCGGCCGGGCAGCCCGAGCGACTCCAGCAGGCTGACGGAGCGGCCGACGATGCCTTGCAGCCGTTCGTCGAAAATCTTGGGCAGCGCGAACGTCGTCGCCTGGAAGATGACGCTCGATACCGCGGTGGTCAAGAACACGATGCCCGATACGCGCAAGAGCATGGCCTTGTAATCCGGGGCCTGCGCAGACATCGGCGCGGTGACCGCGGTCGCCGGCTTCTCCACCGGATCCGAATTGCAGAGCGCGGCATAGGCGAGCCCAACCACGATGGAAACAATTCCCGGCGCGATGAAGGCGGCGCGCCAGCCGCTGTTGTCGATCAGGTATCCGGTCAACAGCGCCGCGCAGGCGACACCGAGATTGCCCCAGACCCCGTTCACCGCGATCCGCAGGCCGGTGTTTCGCCATCTCTGGGTCACCATCGCGAGCCCGACCGGGTGATAGATCGCGGCAAGAACGCCGATGACGAACAGGCCAATTCCGATCTGCAGCGGCGTGCGGGCAAAGCCGGTCGCGACCGAGGCCAGGCCGATGCCGATGAAGAACACGCACATCATGCCGTGGCGGCTCCATTTGTCGGCGATCCAGCCGGCCGGATAGGCGCACAGGCCGAACGCGAAAAAGCCCGGTGTCGCATAGCCGAGCAGTTCACCGTAGGTCAGCCCCCATTCGCGCGACAACGCGAGCGCCGCGGCGGTCGCGAAAATCAGCATGAACAGATGATCGAGAAAATGGCCGATGTTAAGAAAGAGAAAATGCAGGCTATCGCGGTTCATCGATGACCCACCTCCCTCAGTTTCGAACGCACTACTTTGGCCCCGGCCACGCCAGACGCATTCTCATTTCTCGACCGGCAGGCCATCACGGCTCTGGCACGACGGCATCACATCGCGGACGTTGCGACAAGGCTCACCTTCGTGATTAGGTCAATTTCTTTCGCGAGCAGACCATGGTTCGAAACGTCACATTTGCAGAATACGAGGCGTCTCCCCGCTCGGTTGTCGTTACCCGCAACGACTTCGAGAGCGTCCATGATCCAGCTAGGAAAAACAGCGGCGCGGCTCGCAAAGCGGCCTGCTGCGCAGCTGATAAAGTGACCGAGGAAAGCGCGCGGGATCAGCATGGCTGACGACGAAACACACTCCACTCCAGTCGCAATCGTCGGCGGCGGACCGGTCGGGCTTGTGCTCGCGCTGTTTCTCGACTTCTACGGCGTGAAATCGACGATTTTCAACACTGAGCCGAACGAGCGCTGGCACCCGAAGGGCAACGGCCAGAATGCCCGCACCATGGAGCACTACCGCCGCCTCGGATTCTCCGACGAAGTCCGCAAGCTCGGCCTGCCGCCCGATCATCCGTTCGATCAGGCCTACTTCACCCGGCTGAGCAAGCACGAGATCTTCCGCTTCCCAATGCCGAACCGCGAAGAGCGGATCGCCATGCGCAAGGACATGCCGATCACCGACCAACTTCCCGAGCCGATGTTCCACGTCAACCAGATGTACGTCGAACGCTTCCTGCTGCAAAAGGCGCGCGCCTCGGCCAACATCGACGTTCGTTTCGGCTGGCAGGTCGAATGGTTCACCCAGGACGAAACGCAGGTCCGCATCGCCGCGCGCAAGCTAGACAGCGGCGAGCAATCGGTCTGGACCGCGCCCTACGCGGTCGGCTGCGACGGCGCCCGCGGCTTCATCCGCAAGACGCTGGGCATCGCATACGAAGGCGACGTGCAGGCCAAGGGCGCCTATTGGGCAGGGCAATTCTATTCCGTACACATGCGTATCCCCGACCTCTATCCGAAATTCGTCGGCCATCGCCGCGCCTGGATGTATTGGGCGGTCAATCCGGACCCGCGCACCCGCGGCGTTCTGATCGCACTGAACGGCATCGACGAGTTCATGATGCTGATCAAGCCGAAGGACGGCTGGACCGAGGTGAATACGGACGAGGTCGTCGGCTGGGTGCAACAGTCGATCGGTGCCGACATCCCCGTCGAGATCATCGGCTATTATCCATGGAGCGCGGGCCAGGCGCTGGTGGCGGAACGTTACAAGGCTGGCCGCATCATGATCGCCGGCGACGCCGCGCATGTGTTCACGCCGACCGGTGGCTTCGGCATGAACACCGGCATCGACGACAGCGTGAACCTGGCATGGAAGCTCGCCGCCATGCTGCAGGGCTGGGGCGGCGCCAAGCTGCTCGACTCCTATCAGGCCGAGCGGAAGCCGGTTGGCTACCGCAACACCGGCGCATCGCGCAAATATGCCTCGCTGATGCATGACGCCGTCGTCCCGGAGGCGATCGAGGCCGACGGTCCGGCCGGAGACGCGGCCCGTTTCGCCGGTGCCAACCTCACCTACGTCCGGAAAAACCACTTCGTCCGGCCGGAGCACATGGACGCGGTCGGCGTACAGATCGGCGGGCGCTACGACGGCTCGCCGGTTGTCGTGTCCGACGGAGAACCGCCGGCCGACATTTTCCCGGCCACCTATGACGAATACATCCCTAGTGGCATCCCAGGCGGCCGCGCACCGCATCTCTGGCTCGACGCCGAGCGCAGCATGGGAAGCTCGCTGTTCGATCGGTTCGGTAAGGGCTTCACGCTGCTACGCTTCAATGGCGCCGGCAACACCGAGGCCCTGGCGCAAGCCGCGGCAAAACGCGGCATCCCACTCGCCATTGTCGATGTGGATTTGCCGGAAGGGCGCGAGTTGTACGGCCGCGATTTAGCGCTCATCCGGCCTGACCAGTTCATCGCGTGGCGCGGCGACGGCCTGCCGGACAACGTCGACACGCTACTCGACAAGGTCACCGGCCAATAAAAGTCCAGCGGCCGACCGCGCCGGCGAAAGCAGTCAGATCGGCGCGCCCGCGTTCCGATTACTGTTTCTTCGCATCCGCGTTGGGGCGGGCGAACCGGCGCACCACCACATAAAACACCGGCGTAAAGATCAGCCCAAACAGCGTCACGCCAAGCATGCCGAAAAACACCGCTGTGCCGAGCGCCTGACGGAGTTCGGCGCCCGCACCGCTGGCAATCATCAGCGGCACAACACCGAGAATAAACGCGAACGATGTCATCAGAATGGGCCGCAGGCGCGTGCGCGCGGCCTGGACCGCAGCATCCCAACGGCTTGCGCCATTGTCCTCGGCCTGTCTGGCGAATTCCACAATCAGGATGGCGTTTTTGGCAGCGAGTCCGATCAACACCACCAGCCCGATCTGAGTCAGGAGGTTGTTGTCCACACGGCGAGTGGGAGCAGCAAGCTCTCATACTGTGCGGCCAGCATCAGAAACACGAAGACGACGGCCAGACCGAACGCGAGCGCGGCGGTATTTCCCACGCTCTTCTCCTGCAGCGCGATCTCAGTCCATTCGAAGCCGAAACCCGCCGGCAGCCCAGCCGTGATCTTTTCCATGGCCGCAATCGCCTGTCCGGTCGAGAATCCCGGCAGCGTCGCTCCCTGAATTTCCGCGGCCGGAAAGAGATTATAGCGCGGCACACGATAGGGGCCGGTGATCTCACGGAAACTCGCGACCGCGCCGAGCGGAACGGTTTCGTCGGACGTCGATCGGGTGCGCAGATTGGCGACGTCGCGCACGCTCAGCCGGAACGGATTGTCGGCCTGGGCAGTCACCCGGTAGGTGCGCCCGAGGATGTTGAAGTCGTTGACGAACGTCGAGCCCATGTAGGTCGATAGGGTGTCGAAGAAGCGCGTGATCGGCACGCCGAGCATCTCCGCCTTGGTGCGGTCGATATCGGCGTAGATCTGCGGCGTCGATGTGTTGAACAGCGTAAACACCTGCGTGAGGCCTGGTGTCTGGTTGGCCGGGCCGATGACGCCGCCGACCGCCTGTTCGAGCGCGCGCGGACCACGGCCGGCGCGATCCTGAACGTACATCTTGAAGCCTCCGCCGGTGCCGATACCTGGCACCGAAGGCGGCGGAATCACCAGGATGAACGCTTCGCGCAGCGACTGCATCTGGCCGCGAAGATCATTCAGGATACCAGTCGTCGTCAGCTTTTCTTTCACACGCTCTTCGAAGGGTTTGAGCGTTACGAAAATCACGCCGGAGTTGGGCGCATTGGTGAAGGTTGCGCCGTCGAACCCCGCAAACGTCACGGCGGCGGCGACTCCCGGGCGCGCCAGCAGGAGTTCCGACGCCTTGCGGACAACTCGGTCTGTGCGCTCCAGGCTCGCGCCCGGCGGCAGCGTGATCGCGGTGATGAAATAACCGCGGTCGAGCGGCGGCACAAACCCTGACGGAGCCCGCGCAAACTGGAAATAGGTCACCCCGATCAAACCAGCATAGACCACCAACATAACGGCGGTTACCCGCAACGCGCGACGCGTAAATTCGGCGTATCCCCCGGCGAGGCGATCGAACAGCTTGTTAAATCCGGAAAAGAACGCATCGACCGGAGCAGCGAGGGTCCGCCAGATGCCCTTGCGGGGCTCGTGGCTGTGCGGCCTGAGCAACAACGCCGCGAGCGCTGGCGACAGCGTCAGCGACACCATCGCCGATATCACAGTGGAGGTTGTGATGGTCAGCGCGAACTGTCGGTAGAACGCACCAGACAGGCCGGTGATGAAGGCGGTGGGAATGAACACCGCGCACAGCACCAGCGCGATGGCGACCAGTGCGCCACCGACCTCATCCATCGTCTTGTGGGCGGCCTCCTTCGGGCTGAGGCCCTGCCTCAAATAGCGCTCGACATTCTCCACCACGACAATCGCGTCGTCCACGACGATACCGATGGCGAGCACAAGTCCGAACAGCGTCAGATTGTTCAACGAAAAACCGAACGCCTGCATCACGAAGAATGTGCCGATCAGCGACACCGGGATAGCGACAATCGGAATGATTGCCGCGCGCCAAGTCTGCAAGAACAGGACGATGACGATCACCACCAGAAGCGCCGCCTCGAACAGCGTCTTCAACACCTCATCCACGGATTGCTGGATAAAGCCGGTGGTGTCGTAAGCGACGCGGTAGCCGAGACCTGGGGGAAAGCTCGCCGCCAACCCATCCATCGTGTCCTTCACCGCCTTCGATGTCTTCATTGCGTTCGAGCCGGGCCGCTGGAAGATCGCGATAGCGGTCGCCACTTTGTCATTGAGGTAGGCGTTCTTGGTGTAGTCCTGCGATCCAAGCTCAACCCGAGCGATGTCGCGAATGCGGGTGACGCGGCCATCCTTGTCGGTGGCGACGACGATTTCGTTGAACTGCTCCGGGCTCGACAGCCGGCCAAGCGTCTGCACCGAAATCTGGAACCCGCCGGGCGACGTCGCGGGCGGCTGGTTGATGGCGCCGGCGGATACCGCGACGTTGGCCGCACGGAGCGCGACGACCACGTCATCGGACGTCAAACCGCGCGACTGGATCTTTCCCGGATCAAGCCAGATGCGCATGGAGAAATCGCGCGCGCCGAACACCAGCGTGTCGCCGACGCCATCGACGCGTGTCAGCACGTCCTTCACGTTGATGGTGGCGTAGTTCGAGATGTACTGCTGATCGAGCGTGCCGTCCGGCGAAATCAGATGAATCACCATCATCAGATCCGGCGACTTCTTCTTCGTTGTCACGCCGAAAAGCTGGACCTGCGGCGGCAGCCGCGGCACCGCGACCGAAACGCGGTTCTGCACAAGCACCTGCGCCTGATCGACGTCGGTGCCGGGCTTGAACACCACGTCGATGTTCACGGTGCCGTCGCCGATCGATTGCGACACGACGTAGAGCATGTTGTCGACGCCGTTGATCTCCTGCTCGATCGGCGAGGCAACGGTCTGCGCGATCACTTCCGCGGATGCGCCGGGATAGGTCGCGGTGATCGATACGGTCGGCGGCGCGATATCTGGAAATTCGGTGATCGGCAGTGCGCGGTAAGAGATGACTCCCAGCAGCGTCAGAATAACCGATATCACGGCCGCGAAAATCGGCCGCTCAATGAAAAAATGAGAAAAACGCATGATGCTCGCCCCTGGCGCGTCGCTGCGCTATTGCATACTCGGTTTATGCGCCGCTATTTCCGCGCACGCGCAAGTAATTCCGCAAAGCGAACGCGCCGGACGCGAGCGGGATCGATTTTCGGAGCCAACCCGGCCGGCGGCGCAACCTGGCGGACCCTCCATCAGCC
This sequence comes from Alphaproteobacteria bacterium, assembly GCA_026400395.1. Classification (GTDB taxonomy): domain Bacteria; phylum Pseudomonadota; class Alphaproteobacteria; order Rhizobiales; family Xanthobacteraceae; genus Z2-YC6860. The sequence goes on from JAPLPD010000147.1 coordinate 12,472, forward strand.
TCCCCGGTACTATCGCGCCGGATGGCGCGGACAAAATCACCTTGATCTTGAGCGAAGTCCATATCAGCGGCTCCACGGTTTATAAGCCGCACGACTTCGATCCGGCCTACGCCGGTCTCGTCGGGACCCGGATTACGCTCAAAGAGGTGTACGCCATCGCCCAGCGGATCACGGCGACGTACGGCCGCGACGGATATGTCCTTTCGCGCGCCATCGTCCCTCCGCAGCAATTGAACGAGCGCGCCGGCTCCATCCAGATTCAGATCGTCGAAGGTTACATCGACCGGGTCGAATGGCCGCGCGAGAAGCTCTCGCGCTACATCGACTTCTTCTCGACCTATGAGGCCAAAATCCTGGCCGACCGGCCGATCAACTCCCGGACCCTCGAACGCTATCTGCTGCTGGCCAACGATCTTCCCGGACTGCGATTCACGACGAGCCTGAAACCCTCGCCGAACACGCCCAACGCCTCCACGCTGGTCGTCGACGTCACAGCGAAGCCGATCGATCTCGAAGCCCGCATCGACAACCGCGGCACCGAGGCGCGCGGCCCGATCCAATTCTGGAGCTCCGCGAACGTCAGCAATCTGCTCGGCGCACACGAACAAATCACTTTCACCTGGGCCGGAACGGAGCAGTTGAAGGAGCTTCAATACTACGCCGTCAGCGCCAAGAAGGTGATCAACGCCTAGGGGGCTGTTTGCTTTTGCCACCTTCAGCACCGGTTTCGGCAAACCCGGCACGGCGACTCTTGAAACCCTGCAATTCAAGACGAAGAGCAAGGTTGGCGAAGTCGGCGCGGCTTATCCCGTTCTTCGATTGCGCGAGCGCAACCTAACAGTCAGCGGCCTGATGTTTGCCAGCGACAGCAAGAGCGACATCCTCTCGCAGCCGTTCAACGACGATCGCCTTCGCGGCTTCCGCCTGCGCGTCGACGGCGACTTCGCCGATCCCCTCCTGGGCATCAACCAGATCAATGTGACGCTGAGCCAGGGCATTCATGGTCTCGGCAGTTCCGACAATGGAAACCCGTTCGCATCTCGCGCCGCAGGCAAGGTCGACTTCACCAAATTCGAAGGGCAGCTTTCCCGCCTGCAGCCGCTCGGCGGAGGATTCTCGGCCTTTGGGGTCATCTACGGCCAGACGACGTCCTCGGCCCTGCTCTCACCCGAGCAGTGCGGCTATGGTGGCCGGTTCTTCGGCCGCGCCTATGATCCGTCCGAGTTGCTGGCCGACCGTTGCCTGTTTGTCAATGGAGAGTTGCGCTACGATATTCCGCTGCCGGCGACACTCCTCATCCAACGGGCGCAACTCTATGGTTTCGCCGATCACGGCTCGTTATGGACCGTCTCGCCGCCGGTCGGGGCGTTGGCTTTCCAACAGGCGGCTTCCGCCGGCACCTGCCTTCGCGTCAACTGGCTGACATATTTGTCGAGCGATCTGACGATCGCCAAAGCGGTATCCGGCCCGCGCGACAACACCCGATTCTTTTTCGCTGTGGCAGGAAAATACTGACCATGGACTTGAAAGCACGAAACCTCTTCCTTGCAACATCCGCGCTGGTCTCGCTCGGTGTGACGGCCGCGTTCGCCAATCCGCTCGGCAACCAGGTGGTTGGCGGTTCGGCGGTGGTGCAGGGTCAGGGCACGTCCAGCGTCACCGTCACCCAGACGACCGACCGCGCGATCATCAACTGGAACACCTTCAACATCAACGCAGGTGAAACGACCCGCTTCATCCAACCAAGCGCGTCCTCGGTGGTGCTCAATCGCGTCACCGGCGGATTGGGACCGTCCACCATCGACGGGTCGCTGTACGCCAACGGCCGCGTGTTCCTGGTCAATCCGAACGGCTTGCTGATCGGCAGCACCGGCGTGATCGACACAGCGGGCTTCCTCGCCACGACGGCGGACATCAAGAACTCCGACTTCATGGCCGGCCGCTACCAGTTCTACACGCCGGGAAATGCCGGCGCGTCGATCGTCAATCTTGGGACCATTACTGCGCAGAACAGCGGCTTCGCCGCGCTGGTCGCGCCCGGCGTGCGCAACAGCGGCACCATCACCGCGACGCTGGGCACCGTCGGCCTGACCGCAGGCAACGCTTTCACGCTCGATTTCTACGGCGACAAGCTGATCACGGTTCAGGTCGGCGACTCAATCGCAACGCAGGTGCGGGACGTCGCCACCGGGCGGCCGCTCGACTCGCTGGTGAAGAACGACGGCAAGATCAGCGCCAACGGCGGCCGGGTCGAACTCACCGCCGCCGCGGTGCGCACCATCGTTGATTCGGTGATCAACACGTCGGGGACCATCGAAGCCAACACGGTTGCGTCCAAGAACGGCACCATCATCCTCGGCGCCGCGACCCGCGGCACGAAAATGGCAGGCGATCCAACCCAGACCGTAAAGGTTTCCGGCAAGATTTCGGCGCAGGGCCGACGCCGCGGCCAGACCGGCGGCACGGTCCAGATCACCGGCGAGGACATCCAACTTACCAACGCGAAGGTCAGCGTCGCCGGCCGAGCCGGCGGCGGCACCGCACTGATCGGCGGCGACATCGGCGGCGGCAAGGGCAACCCATACGCCACCGCGGCCCTTCAACAATCGGCGGTGCCGACGGCTAGCACCGTCTCCATCGACAGCTCAAGCACCATAGACGCCTCGGCTTGGGGCAGCGGCAATGGCGGCAAGGTCGTCGTCTGGGCCGACAAGGCCACGTCGTTCTACGGCGACATCCAGGCGCGGGCGGGCATTCGCTCCGGCAACGGCGGATTCGTCGAGGTTCCCGGCAAGGAACAACTAGCCTTCCACGGTACAGTCGATACCAGCGCGGACAACGGCAAGCGTGGCACGCTGCTGCTCGATCCGCAGGACATCACCATTGGCGGCGGCGGAGTATTCGATATCGCCATTGCCACGCTGCAGGCGGCTCTGGCCGCCAATGACGTTGCCATCGTGACCGGCGCGGGCGCTGGCAACGGCGATATCACCGTGGTGAGCAGCTTCTCATGGGGAGGCTCCAATTCGCTGCTGCTCGGCGCATTCCGCAACGTCGCGATCAACAATGGCGTCACGATCACAAACACCGGAACCGGGGAGTTGAATATCGCCGCCGGCGTCGAGACCAGCGGATCGGTGTGGACGCCGACTGGTGTCGGAACGATCAATCTGCTTGGCACAATCGATTTCAGCAACAGCTTGGGCAAGGTCAACTTTGCCTACAATCCGGCCAGCGGGGCCTACGCCACGCCCAACGCGTTCAACAACGTCTTGGTCAACAGGGATTTTCAAACAGAGCCAGGATCGCGGTTCACGACGCAGTTCAGCCCTTATATGTGGGTCAACAACGTCACGGACCTGCAGAACATTCGAGACAATTTGGCCGGCTTCTATGTGCTCGCGACGATCGACGCCAGCGGCTCGAGCAGCCTGAATGGTGGCGCAGGCTTCGCGCCGATCGGCAACGCCAGCAACCAGTTCACCGGCCGACTCGTCGGACTCGACGATAAGGTTTTCGGCGGACGCGGCGGCCAGATCGACAATCTCACGATCAACTATTCAGGCCCGAACGGAACGCTCGGCAGTCCGGCTTTGGTGGGTCTGTTCGGCTCCATCGGAACGTCCGGTGTGATTTCCGACATCGCACTGAACGCCAGCATTACGTCTACCGCGCCGTTCAGCCATGTCGGCGGGTTTGCAGGCACAAACGCCGGTGCGATTTTACATTCGACATTCTCCGGCTCGATCGACGTAACCGGTTCCCCCTCCGTCGTCGGTGGAATGGCGGGCAACAACTCGGGCCTGCTCGACAACACCTCATCCAGCGCATCCTTACAGAACGTCGGCAGCACCAACATCAATGAAGCGGCCATTGGCGGGCTCGTTGGACTTAACACCGGCGATATCCGACATTCGTTCACGACCGGCGCCACAACGATGGCCGGCTCGGGAAACAACGGCGCCATTGGTGGCCTGGTTGGCGACAATAGTGGGAACATATTGTTTTCCTATGCGACCGGGCCGGTCACAGTGTCGGCAGCTGCAACGACAGACGCCGGCGGCCTTGTCGGCGTCAACAAGGGGAGCCTCAACCAGACATACGCCACTGGCCTGATCACCAGTCCGGCATCCGGGACCGGCATCAACATCGGAGGTCTGGTTGGCCGCGTCGACAGCGGCGGAACCGCCATCACATCGTACTTCGATATAGCCACCACCGGGACCTCAGCATCGCAGGGGGGGCACGCCATTCAGCACAAGCTTCCCGCAGTCGAATCTGAGCGCGCTAGCATTACAGTTGCCTTCTTGCTTTGAGGTGAGCGCGTTGAGCGTCAGCCTGGTGAGCCCGTCGCCAGAATGACCATGAGATGACATGCGCGGGTTGAATTCGCTTTCGAGCAAGTCTGATGGCGATGCGGCGGACTTCCCGGATCGCGGCCATCATAGCGAAAGCGAGCATCGCCAGTGACACGTGACGATGCCAGCCATGCCATGACCTGCTCTCGTTGTGATCGAGCCCGAATTCGTTCTTCGCGGTCTCGAAACTGTCCTCGATCGCCCAGCGATGACCTTCGACCGCCACCAGCGTTTCGATGGATGTCCCTGCTGGACACCAAGTGGTGAAAAAGGCGAGATCGCCATCGGCAACATGACGACGGATCAGCAGCCCGCGTGTCCACAGACCTTGATCCGCACTGTTGAGTTCTTCGACCTTGAGATCGGCCAATTCGAGATAACACCAATCATGCAGCCGTAGTCCTTTGGTTCCGGCTCCTGCCGACAGACGCTTCCAGTCGGACGGGCGCCGCGCCCGGGCGATATCTGCGGCCTTGCCGGCGACCAGCTGCTGCTTGCCCCAGGATCGAAACACATGAGCGCTACTGACCCCGAGCACGTAGCCTTTGCCTGCCCGGCGTAGTCGCTGTTCGATGTCGCCGACACCGTAAACGGTATCACCGGCAACCCACTGGAATGGTACAGACGCGGCGATCGCGCGTGCGATCATTCCCGTCGCAAGCCTTGGTTTGGTCGCAAAACCGATATCGGTAGGCACGTATGCGGCTTCCAGGCGATCTGGATCGTCGGTCCATTCTTTCGGAAGATACAGCGCACGGTCGATGAACGCATGACCGTGGCGCGAAACGTAGGCAGCGAACACGCCGATCTGGCAGTTGGTGATCTTGCCGGCCGAACCAGTGTATTGCCGCGCCACTCCGCACGACGCCTTACCCTGCTTGAGAAAGCCGGTCTCGTCGATCACTAGTACCGCATCGTCATCCGCCAAATGCTCGATGACATAATCGCGCACGATATCGCGCAGGGCATCGGCGTCCCAATCACTGCGACCCAGGAGCGCCTGCTGCCGCCATGGGCCGGGATCGCCAGCCGCCTCTGCGCGCATCCAACCGGTCTTGCGCTGCTCATCGCCGAGCAGACCTTCCAGGAACAGCCCGGCGTTCGTCGCAACACGCTCTTGCCTGTACAACGGACGTATCCGCCGCTTGATCTCTCGAAGCGACGCCGCCCACGACGCAAGCGTCTCCTCAATCGACGCTGCCCGCGTCCACGATCTTCGAATCATGGTTGCCCATGGATTCAGAAGATCTCCGATTACGCAACTGTAATGTTAGGCCGCGCGCCAGCGGCCGCCTCCTAATCAAATCGCATTTCAGCTCAGACGCTTGTGCATTGCGGTGACGCCAAAACACAGGGCCGTCACACGCTTTCACCATGCGGGGATTTAAGCTATGAAATTGCGGCCGTCGCTCGACGGCAATTTGCCCGAGGAGAGCCATGTCAGTCGCCGAGAACAAGGCGCAGCAGTCTGCACCTGCGCGCCAGCCGTCCGCCACGGCGGAAGATAATAAGGCGGGCAAACCAGCCGGCCCGATCGCTGACCTCGGCAAAGAGGCGGAACTCGCGGCTTACCGCGACATGTTGCTGATCCGCCGCTTCGAAGAAAAGGCCGGTCAGATGTACGGCATGGGCCTGATCGGCGGCTTCTGCCATCTTTACATCGGCCAGGAAGCCGTGGTGGACGCCAAGGGCGTGATGGCGGAACTGACCGGCCGCAGCCATGGCTATTCCAAGGGCAAGGGCGGGTCGATGCACATGTTTTCCGCCGAGAAGGGCTTCTACGGCGGCCATGGAATCGTCGCGGCGCAGGTCCCGCTCGGCACGGGTTTGGCCTTCGCCAGCAAGTATCGCGGCACGGACAATGTGTCGCTGACGTATTTTGGAGACGGCGCCGCCAATCAGGGCCAAGTCTACGAGAGCTTCAACATGGCGAAGCTCTGGCTGTTGCCCGCGATCTACATCATCGAGAACAACCAGTACGCCATGGGCACTTCGCTCAAACGCGCGTCTGCGACAACGGATCTGTTCAGCCGCGGCGCCGCGCACGGCATTCCCGGCGAGCACGTGGACGGCATGGATGTTCGCGCGGTCAAAGCCGCCGCCGACAAGGCGGTGAAATGGTGCCGCGAGGGCAACGGCCCGATCATTCTCGAAATGCTGACCTATCGCTACCGCGGCCACTCAATGTCCGACCCGGCGAAGTACCGCACCCGCGAGGAAGTGGAAAAGGTCCGCACCGACCACGATCCGATCGAACAGGTGCGCCAACGCGCCATCGAAAAGAAGTGGGCTAACGAGGACGACTTGAAGAAGGTTGACGCCAAGGTGCGTGAGATCGTCAACGAGGCGGCCGAGTTTGCCACCAACGATCCCGAGCCGGCCGCGTCCGAGCTTTACACCGACATCTACGCCTAGGGCATTTCGGAAAATGGCGCCCACACAAAAAGTGCGTTGAGGATTATTGTTCGATGCCAATTCAAGTGCTGATGCCAGCCCTCTCGCCGACCATGGAGAAGGGCAACCTCGCCAAGTGGCTCAAGCGTGAGGGCGACAAGGTCAAATCCGGCGATGTGATCGCCGAGATCGAGACCGACAAGGCGACCATGGAGGTCGAGGCGATCGACGAGGGCACGCTGGGAAAAATCCTGGTACCCGAAGGCACCGCCGACGTTGCCGTCAATACGCCGATCGCCACGATCCTGAGCGAGGGCGAAGGCGGCGACGGTTCATCGCCCGCGCAGGTTGCCAAGAAGGCGGAGGCCCCTGCGGCGTCCGTTCCGGCCGAACCCAAAAAAGCGCCAGCGTCCGAACCGCCCAAGCACGAATCCCAGCCCGATCCCGACCTGCCGGAAGGCACTGAGATGGTCACCATGACCGTGCGCGAAGCTTTGCGCGACGCCATGGCCGAGGAGATGCGGCGGGACGCGTCGGTGTTCGTCATGGGCGAGGAGGTCGCCGAATATCAGGGCGCCTACAAGGTCACCCAAGGTCTTCTTCAGGAATTCGGATCGACCCGAGTGGTCGATACGCCGATCACCGAGCATGGCTTCGCCGGCCTCGGCGTCGGTGCAGCGCTCGCGGGCCTCAAGCCGATCGTCGAATTCATGACCTTTAACTTCGCCATGCAGGCGATGGATCAGATCATCAACTCAGCCGCAAAGACCCGCTACATGTCGGGCGGGCAGATGGCGTCGTCGATCGTGTTCCGGGGCCCCAACGGCGCCGCGGCGCGCGTCGCCGCCCAGCACAGTCAGGACTATTCGGCTTGGTACTCGAGCGTGCCCGGCCTGAAGGTGATCGCGCCATACACAGCCGCGGACGCCAAAGGATTGCTGAAGGCCGCGATCCGCGATGCCAATCCGATCATTTTCCTCGAAAACGAAATTCTCTACGGCCAGAGTTTCCCGGTGCCGAAGCTCGACGACTACGTGTTGCCAATCGGCAAGGCGCGGATCGCACGCGCAGGCAAGGATGTGACGCTGGTCTCGTTCTCGATGGGTATGACATACGCGCTCAAGGCCGCCGATGAACTGGCCAAGGACGGTATCGAAGCCGAGGTCATCGATCTGCGCACCCTGCGCCCGATGGATACCGAGACCATCATCGCCTCGGTCAAGAAGACCGGGCGGATCGTCACCGTGGAAGAGGGCTGGCCGCAGTCCGGCATTGGAGCCGAAATCGCCGCCCGTGTTATTGAGCAGGCATTCGACTATCTCGACGCACCGATCATGCGGGTTTCGGGCAAGGACGTGCCGATGCCTTACGCCGCCAATCTCGAAAAGCTGGCGCTGCCCACCGTCGCCGACGTTGTCGAGTCCGCCAAAGCGGTCTGTTACCGGTAACCGCCATGAATATCGATCCGCGGGTCTATCAGGCGCTGATGCTTCCCGAGCAAGCGCTCGACAAGGGCGGCCTGGAAATCATGCGGCTCGGCATCATCGACGATGAACTTTATGTCTCGGCCTTGCCGGCCTTCAAGGATGTGGGCCAATGGGGCGAAGTGCTGGGAGAGGTCGCGCGCCGACTCGCCGCGGTCTACGCCGCGCAGCCCGGCGCCCCCAATGTGCGCGACCTCACGATCACGATCGCGGAGGCGTTCGTCGCCGATTTCGGCGCGCGCCCGGTGAGGTCCGTCACGAAGAAAACAACTAAGAAGAAAACCGCCCCAAAAGCGGCGAAGAAGTTCATCGAGAAATCCGTCAAGAAAATCGCCAGGAAGAAGCGCTGAGCCATGCCGATCAATATTCTCATGCCGGCGCTGTCGCCCACGATGGAAAAGGGCAATCTCGCAAAGTGGCTGAAGAAGGAAGGCGACAAGGTCAAATCGGGCGACATCATCGCCGAGATCGAGACCGACAAGGCGACCATGGAGGTTGAGGCGGTCGACGAGGGCACCATCGCCAAGATTATGGTGTCGGAAGGCACCGCCGACGTGCCGGTCAACCAGGTGATCGCGGTGCTGGCCGGCGAGGGAGAAGACGTCAGGTCGGCCGCGGCCAGCGCCGGTAACTCAGCGCCGGCCGCCGCTGCCAAGCCGCAGGCTGCCACCGCGCCGAAAGAACAGAGCGCACCGCCCAAGTCGGAAGGGCCGAAGCCTACGGCCCCCGCGCCGCAGGCGGCTGCCTCGCAAGCCGCCGCTCAGTCGTCCGGCGGCCGCGTGTTTGCCTCGCCGCTGGCCAAGCGGCTGGCGAAGGAAGCTGGCATCGACATTTCGCGCGTGCAGGGCTCGGGTCCGCACGGCCGCATCATTCAGCGCGATGTGGAAGGCGCCAAATCCGGCAAGGGCATGAAGCCGGCCGGCGCGCCGGCCGCCGCTTCTGCCGCTCCGGCCATCGCGCCGTCGATGTCGGACGCCCAGGTCCGCGCCCTGTTCGAAGAAGGCAGTTACGAGGTGGTGCCGCACGACGGCATGCGCCGGACGATCGCGCAGCGGCTTACGCAGTCGATGCAGACCATCCCGCATTTCTACCTGACGATGGACTGCAACATCGGCAAGCTGCTCGCGGCGCGCGAGGAGATCAACGCCGCCGCGCCGAAGGACAAGGACGGCAAGCCCGCGTACAAGCTGTCGGTCAATGACTTCGTGCTGAAGGCGCTGGCGCTCGCATTACAGCGCATCCCCGACGCCAACGTGAGTTGGACCGAAGGCGGCATGCTCAAGCACAAGCATTCCGACGTCGGCGTCGCGGTGGCGATCCCGGGCGGCTTGATCACGCCGATCATTCGTCATGCCGAGAGCAAGTCGCTCTCCGCCATTTCCAACGAGATGAAAGACTTCGCCGCGCGCGCTCGGTCTCGCAAACTCAAGCCGAACGAATATCAGGGCGGCACATCGGCGGTGTCCAACCTCGGCATGTACGGCATCAAGGATTTCACCGCCGTGATCAATCCGCCGCACGCCACGATCCTCGCGGTCGGCGCGGGCGAGGAACGCGCCATCGTCAGGAACGGCAAGATTGAAGCAGCCCACGTCATGAGCGTGACGCTGTCGTGCGATCACCGCGCGGTCGATGGCGCACTCGGGGCGGAACTGATCGGAGCGTTCAAGACGCTGATTGAGAACCCCGTGATGATGGTGGTGTAAGGCGCGGGCGTCCAAATAGCCGGCAACGATATTCCGCTGTGGAGGCTTTGATCATGACCGCGGCGATGCGAATCCACTCGTTAACGATCGCAGCCCGGCCACCGTTGGCGGAGTAGCGAACGAATGGCCACGGTTTGTACCTTTCTCGGCATCCTGCTCGTGTCGCTGGTGGTGGCGCTGCTCGCGGGCCTCCAACTCGGCGACTTCTTCGGTGCGAACGACGAATTCGTGCTGGTGATTGCCGCCGTGGTGACCTTTTCCGTGGCTTCGCTGGCCGTGTTCACCCTGGCCTATGCCGTGGCGCGGCACGCCTCCGTCCTGATCTGGGTGGCGCTGGCACTGGCCGTACTGGCGCTGGCGCCGGTGGTGCTGCCGGGCTTCGTTCAGAAGATTGCCGACAGTTCGACCAATCCCTACACCGTCGGCATCGAAAATCGCCATATCACGCTGGAACTGGTGGTCCCGGCGCTGCTTGTAGTTTTGGTGCAATGGGGCCTAATCCGGCGCAGTTGGCTTCGATCGGCGGGCGACCACGAATTCACGCGGTGGCCCTGGGTTACGACCGCGTTGGCCGGGCTCACCATCCTCAATCCATTCGGCCTGGCGTTCCTGTCCGGCACGCTCGCCCACGACGCGTCGGATTTGATGTGGGAGTTCACCGCGACGGTGACCGGAGTGGCGCTGGGCGGGCTTCTCGTGATGGCCTGGGTCGAATGCTATATCAAGGATCGCATGCTGAATCGGCGGCCGGCGGCAAAACAGCCGGCGCAGGATTCGGCGCCCGAGCCGCGCAGCGGCGAGGCGGAAACGGCAAGCTGAGCAGGAACGGAGACGGCAGTGGCAGAGTCCTTCGATATCATCATCATCGGCTCCGGGCCGGGCGGCTACGTGACCGCGATCCGCGCGGCGCAACTCGGGTTTAAAACCGCAGTTGTGGAACGCGATTACCTTGGCGGCATCTGCTCGAACTGGGGTTGCATCCCGACCAAGGCCCTGCTGCGTTCGGCCGAAATCTACCACTACATGCAGCACGCCAAGGATTACGGACTGTCCGCCGACAACATCCAGTTCGACCCCGCCGCCGTGGTGAAGCGCTCGCGTGGCGTTGCCGGCCGGATGAATGCCGGCGTTGCGTACCTGATGAAGAAGAACAAGATATCGGTGATTTGGGGCGAAGCGGCGATCGATGCGCCCGGCAAGATCACGGTGAAGGCGTCGAAGACGCCCGCGCCCAAGGATACGATCGGACCCGGCGCCTACGAGGCCAAGCACATCATCGTGGCGACAGGTGCGCGGCCGCGCGTGCTGCCAGGACTCGAACCCGACAAGAAACTGGTCTGGACCTACTTTGAGGCAATGAACCCGGACAAGATGCCGAAGTCGCTGCTGGTTGTCGGCTCCGGCGCAATCGGCATCGAGTTCGCATCGTTCTACCGGACCATGGGCGCCGAGGTGACCGTGGTGGAGGTGCTGCCGCAAATCCTGCCGGTCGAAGATACCGAGATCGCGGCGTTCGCGCGCAAGCAGTTCGAGAAGCAAGGCATCAAGATTATGCCCGGCGCCAAGGTCACCAAGCTCGACAAGAGGGGCGACAGCGTCACCGCAACCATCGATGACGGCAAGGGCAAGACCAGCGAGATGACCGTCGACCGCGTGATCTCCGCTGTCGGCGTCGTCGGCAATGTCGAGAACATCGGCCTTGAGAAACTGGGCGTGAAGATGGAGCGCGGCACCATCGCCATCGATGGCTTCTGCAAGACCAACGTGCCGGGCATCTATGCCATCGGCGATGTCGCAGGCCCGCCGATGCTCGCCCACAAGGCGGAGCATGAGGGCGTCATTTGCGTGGAGTCGATCAAGGGCCTGCACCCGCATCCGATGGATAAGCGCATGATCCCGGGCTGCACCTATTGCGCGCCTCAGGTCGCTTCGGTTGGTCTGACTGAGCAGGCAGCCAAGGATAAGAAGCTCAACATCCGCGTCGGCCGGTTTCCATTCATCGGCAACGGCAAGGCCGTGGCGCTCGGCGAGGACCAGGGCATGGTCAAGACGATCTTCGACAAGAAGACCGGGCAGCTTCTCGGCGCGCATCTGGTGGGCCCCGAAGTGACCGAATTGATCCAGGGTTTCGTCGTGGCGATGAATCTAGAGACCACGGAAGAAGAACTGATGCACACGATCTTTCCGCATCCGACTCTGTCGGAAACGATGAAGGAGTCGGTGCTCGACGCTTATGGACGTGTGCTCAACATGTGACCCGCATGGGGCTCGGTCACGAGCCGCGCCCCGCTACCCAGCTATCAGTGAAGCGGCGCTTCTTCGAGCGCTTTGGCGCGTTCGGAGTTTGTCCGTTCGGATTGCGGACGTTCGCGGTCCGCGCGTTCGCGCCGCTCGGTCTCGGAAAGCACGACCTTCACCAGGCGGTGAATCTCGGCGAGCTTGTCGTAGCCGACAGCGTCGGGGCGGGGAGAAGTGCTCCGCCTGCGCTGCACCATCAGGAATCCGAACCCGCCAAGGCCGACCAGGAGCGGTCCACTGAGCAAGCCGTAGAGAAAGCTCATTCGGAGTTCGGACGCCGGGACCATCGCCGTGATCTCCGGTTTGGCCGCCTCGATTTCCTTCCGTGCGCGCTCGACGTCCGCTTGCCGCCTTGAGGCTTCCGCCGGGGCTTGCAGACGCTCGGCTTCGGCTTTCGCCAGATTCACTGCCGCTTTCTCGCCGGCCTTTCTGTCGGCGTCGGTCTTTTCAGCTTCTAATCTGGCAGCGGCGCCCCGATCGGCATCGGCTTTTTCCGCTGCCGATTTTGCGGCAGCAACCTTCTCAAGGTCGGCCCGCTCGACGACAGCCTTTTCGGCTGCAGCCTTGGCCATAGCTTTCTTGTCGGACTCCAGCTTTTCAGCGACCGCTTTCGCCGTAGCCGCGCGATCAGCCTCTGCCTTGTCTGCTGCCGCCTTGGCGACAGCAGCGCGATCCGCTTCGGCTTTTTCCGCTGCGGTTTCTGACGCCGATGCGAGCGCCTGCACCGCGTTTGGAGCGGTTGCTGTCGGCGCCTTGGGCTGGGCTGTGGCCTGGTTCTGAGCCTGGTTCTGAATCTGGATCTGCGGTTGGTTCTGTGGCTGCGCGCGGCACGCGGCACGAATTCGGGCTACGGCCGGATCGGACGTATGCATGCCGCGCTGGATCATTATCCAGAGCGTCGTTCCCTGCGCACGCAACGAGCGATCGGCGCAATTGACTTCATTTTGCGGCAGCCGGCGCCAACCAGCGTAGGCGGCTTGGCCTCGGGCATCAGGCGCGGTTTGGGCCGAAGCATGCTGGCTTGTGAAAAATATCCCGATGGCCATGGCGGCCACGCCGAGCCATGGTAGCGCCGTCGCTGGAGGCTTTGGCGGCTGATACCCATTGCGCGGCATGACACGAACCTTCCGCTCCAGGTTGCCTGCGCAAATGCGCACAAAGACGAGCAACGTGAAAAGCTGCGAAGGACACTAGGAGCCGTGGCGTTACGCCTCAACGCCGCAGCACTATTTACCTAAATGGATATAGCTAACGCGGGCGCCGCTGCTCGCTGCGGTGGAAAGTCCGCCCGGCGCGGCGATTAAATCCGATCGCGGTGCGAAATTTCGATCACCCGGGCACGTCGCGCCAGTTCCTCGACCAGAACGTCAGCGGCGGCGCGGTTGTTGGGATCGAGGTTGGCATCCCATTCGTCGAGCAGATAGACCGCCGCGTCGGTGTGATGGACGATTTCCTGCAACGCTCGTAACTGCCGCTCGCCGGAAGAATAGCCAACCTTCTTCGTTTCGCTCGGTTCGATCGGGTCGCCGTCCTCGTCGGTCTCGATCTCATCGAGCTTCGAGAAGGCGAACGCCAGCCGGTCGGCGGTCGGCCAGTAGTAGGCGCGGTTCTTTACCGCCGCTTTCAGGCTTGTCAGCAGTGTCGATTTGCCGGCGCCGTTCGGCCCGCGCACATTGATGCGCCCAGTTGGATGCCCGAAGACGAGACCCAATGCGTCGTCCAGCGATGCCACGCTCACCGCGTTGCCACTCTCGCGCAACACCAGGCGATCGAGTTTCATCCGCGCGTCAAAATCCGGATCGACGTTCGGATGCATGCTGTCGGCGACGCCCGTCATGCGCGCCCATTGCGCCAGCAATTCGTTCCACCCGGAGGTGAATGTGTGAATGTCGTTGGTCATGTCGATCTGCCGCGGCAACGTGGCAGCGAGCGCGATCATCACCTCCAGGTCGGTCAGGTTCCGGGTGGCAACCAGCGCCATCGCGGCGAACACGATCGACAGTCCAATGATGCCGCTCGCCGCACTCAGACCTTCCTTGGTCATGATGGCCCGGATCTGAGCATCGAGCCCATCGCGGAGTTTGCTCTTGAAGCCACCCAGCCACAGCCGGAGATTGTAACGATTGCCGGCGAACACGTTGTCCCATGCGGTATAGCCTTGGGCGGTCATGCGGTTCGTCATGCGCTGGTTTTCCCGGTACGCGGTGGCCACGCGCTTTCGCATGGTCCATTGCAGAGTGAACAACACGACGAACACGAGGCCGTAGGCGAGCGGCAGTGAACTGTCGATCTGGGTGCCGATCACGATCACATTGAGGATCAGCGCCAGCAGGATGCGCAGGTCGCCCTCGATTTCGTAGAGCAGGTGAAAATAGACGTAGAAGGTTTCGCCGGTCAGGAACGGCTCGACTTGGTCGCGTGCCGGCTTGTCCCCCAGCAGTTGTGTCTTGTGACGGTTGTCGCGGGCAAAGCGCAGCGTGTATCGCGCATAAGCCAGAAAGCCGGTGCGTTCGGCGAAAATCCAGCTCACCGCGCCTACGATATAGGCTGCCGATTGCGCCGCCAGAATCCACAAAAGATCGGCCATGAGGAACGTGCCCTTCGCCACGTCGCGGCCGGTTTCGATCACGAGATAGGTCGTGGCGGCGCTGAGCGATGCCTCGATCAGCATCAGCAGCAGCATGATGTAGAACGGCCGGCACAGGAGAAAACGCGCCAGGAAAAGCGGGCTAAAGGGTTGCTGAATCATGCGCCAGCTTAGCCCAAATCGGTCGGCCATAGCGCCGGAGGGCCGGCGCCTGTGTTAAACTGTTCAAAATGCAGGTTGGCGGACCGGTTGCGGCGGTGCGGCAGCCTGCGTAAGTAAGGACATCATGACCGTCGTGCTCGACCGCACCACTGGCCGGCCGCGCCACCCTGAAAAGGCGCATCGGCCGGACTCCGCCATGCTGCCGAAACCGGGCTGGATTCGCGTCAAGGCGCCGGTGACCAAGGGCTACGTGGCCACGCAGGCCATCGTCCGCGAGAACGGCCTGCACACCGTCTGCGAAGAGGCCGGCTGCCCCAACATCGGCGAGTGTTGGGAAAAGAAGCACGCCACATTCATGATCCTCGGCGACATCTGCACACGGGCCTGCGCGTTCTGCAACGTCAAAACGGGCCTGCCCGGCGCGCTCGACCCGCACGAGCCGGATCACGTGGGGGAGGCGACCCAGAAGCTTGGCCTCGCGCACATCGTCATCACATCGGTCGATCGCGACGACCTGGCCGATGGCGGCGCTGAGCATTTCGCGCAGACCATCCGCGCCATCCGAGAGCGGTGCCCGTCCACCACGATCGAAGTGCTGACACCCGACTTTCTGCGCAAGGATGGTGCCGTCGAGCGGATCGTTGCGGCGCGGCCCGACGTGTTCAATCACAACCTGGAAACCGTTCCGTCGCTCTATCTCACGGTTCGGCCGGGCGCGCGCTATTTCGCCTCGCTGCGTCTGCTGCAGCGGGTCAAGGAAATCGATCCGACCGTGTTCACCAAGTCCGGCATCATGGTTGGTCTGGGCGAGGAGCGAAACGAAGTGTTGCAGGTGATGGACGACCTGCGCTCGGCGGATGTCGACTTCCTTACCATCGGGCAATACCTGCAGCCGACCCGAAAGCATCACCCGGTGATGCGCTTCATGCCGCCGGAGGAATTTGAGCAGCTGAAGACCGTCGCCTACGCCAAGGGCTTCCTGATGGTATCGTCGTCGCCGCTGACGCGCTCGTCGCACCACGCCGGCGAGGACTTCGCGCAGTTGAAGGCTGCGCGCGAAGCCCGCCTGGACGTCTAATGCCGCAATTCACGACCAAGCGGCGGGTGCGCCATTCCGCCGCCGACATGTTCGATCTGGTCGCCGACGTCGAGCGATATCCCGAATTCGTGCCGCTGTGTGCGAACCTCAAGGTGCGTGAGCGCACGACCTCGGGCGAGGGGATCGAAACCATCGTCGCCGATATGACGGTCTCGTTCAAACTGGTGCGTGAGAGTTTCCGCAGCCGGGTGACTCTCGATCGGCCAAAGCTGCAAATCCTGGTTGAGTATTTGCAGGGGCCGTTCAGCCACATGCGCAATCGCTGGAGCTTCAAGCCCTTGGGGGAAGCGGCCTGCGAGATCGAATTCTACATCGACTATGAGTTCCGCAGCCGCATGCTGGGCGTGCTGATGGGCGGCATGTTCGACGTGGCTTTCCGCCGTTTCGCCGCAGCCTTCGAGGCGCGGGCCGATCAGGTGTACGGGCGAAAAACGGCTTAGGGCTTGGCTTGCTCGCCGGCCGCCACTTCGGTCAGCATCGCCAAAGCCTCCAGCACCGAACGGCGCCGAACCTCGGCCCGGCCGATGTCGCCGAACCGCCGCTCACGGTGGATCAGTGCGCCGCCCCTGGAACCGGCTGAGAAATGCACGAGCCCAACCGGCTTGTCGGCTGAACCGCCGCCTGGACCTGCGATCCCGGTGACCGACACGGCGATATCTGCACTGGCATGGCCGAGTGCGCCGCGAACCATCGCCTCGGCTGTGTCGCGGCTGACCGCGCCGAAATTGGTCAACGTGTCCGCCGGCACACCGAGCATCTGATGCTTGGCCTCGTTGGTGTAGGTGACGAAGCCGCGATCGACCACCGCCGAGGAGCCTGCGATCTCGGTGAGTGCGCCGGCGACCAGTCCGCCGGTGCAGGATTCCGCAGTCGCCACCATCAGCCGCTTGGCCTTGCACAGATCGAGCAAGGCAATCGCCGCCGCGGTGGTTTCCGCGTCCGCCATCACCAATCCCCTACCAAGACCAGGGCAGGCGCACCGTAGCCGTCGCCATGGCGACGATACCTTCGCGGCGGCCGGTGAAGCCGAGCTGTTCGCTGGTGGTTGCCTTCACCGCCACCCGGTCGATGCTCATTTCGGCAATCTCTGCGATCTGCTTACGCATTGCGTCGCGATGCGGACCGATGCGCGGCTCCTCGCACACGATGGTCAGATCGAGATTGGCGATCTTGCCGCCGCGCTTGGTCACACGCTCGACCGCGAACTTGAGGAACTGGTCCGACGATGCGCCGCGCCATCGCGGATCGTTCGGCGAGAAATGCTTGCCAATGTCGCCATCGGCGATCGCGCCGAGAATGGCATCGACGATTGCGTGCAGCGCGACGTCGGCGTCGGAATGGCCGGTCAGTCCACGGTCATGTGGAATCTTCAAGCCACCAAGCCAGACGTGATCGCCGTCGCCGAAGGCGTGCACGTCGTAGCCGTTGCCGAGCCGCAAATCAGCGAGGCTCGCCATCCGCCGACCCTCGGCCTTGCCGAAGTCTTCGTCAGTCGTGAGTTTCATGTTGCCGGTTTCGCCCGCGAATGTCGCCACTTTGATCCCCGCCCATTCCGCCAGCGCCGCGTCGTCAGTGAAATCCTCGCGGCCATCCTTGGCGGCGCGGCGGTGCGCGTCCAGCAGGGCTGCGAAGTTGAAGGCTTGCGGCGTCTGCACTGCGCGCAGTGGAGCACGATCGACGGTGCCCGCGACGTGGCCCATCGCGTCGACCCGCTTGATGGTGTCGGTCACCTCCAGCGCGGGGATCGCGGCACCGGTTTCGCTGCAAGCGGAGATGGCGCGCGAGACAAGCTCCGCCGAGCAGAACGGCCGCGCGGCATCGTGCACGAGCACGATGTCGGGAGGGCGCGCATTGAGTGCTTCGAGGCCGGCCCGCACCGACGCCTGGCGCGACGCTCCGCCCAGCACCGGGGGGAGAAGCCGAAGCCCCTTGGCGGCGGCATCGTAGGAACCGCGATCATCGCCATGGATCACCGCTTGCACCTGGCCGATCTGGCCGTGCCAGGAAAACAGCGCCAGGCTCGACCGGATTACCGGTTCACCCGCCAAGTCACGGTATTGCTTGGGTAATCCTCCACCCGCGCGAAGCCCGCGCCCAGCAGCGACAACGACGGCAGCAACCGAAGGACCCATGTAAAACCCACGTCAATCAACGATGCAGGGATGGCTTTACCGCGTTCCCAGGAGCGGCAAAAGGATTTCCACCGGAGTTTGCGATGTTGCAATGCAGCACTTGCGCCGCCGTCATTAATGGCTAAACTCTATGCAGACTTTGGAGAGCCTAATAACTAGGCATGAAATTGGATCAGGCGCATATCAAGGCTCAATCCCCCGGTTCGGACGCCTTCTCCATTGGCGATGTTGATGTGCGGAACCGCGTTGTCTTGGCCCCGATGTCGGGCATCACCGACGCGCCGTTTCGTAGGATGGTCGCGGAACTCGGCGCCGGACTGGTTGTGTCTGAAATGACGGCAAGCGACGCGCTGATCGAAGGCCGCCGCAATGCTGTGCTTCGCGCCGAAGGACAGGGCAGCGGGACCCATGTCGTCCAGTTGGCTGGATGCGAGCCACACTGGATGGCCGAAGGTGCGCGCATCGCCGAAGGCGCGGGGGCCGAGATTATCGACATCAATATGGGATGCCCGGCCAAGCATGTCGCCAACAGACAATCGGGCTCGGCGCTGATGCGCGATCTCGATCATGCGCTTTCGTTGATCGAGGCGACGATCGGCGCGGTCAAGGTGCCGGTCACCCTGAAGATGCGGCTCGGTTGGGACGATGGATCGATCAACGCGCCGGAGCTTGCTCGCCGGGCGGAAGCAGCCGGCGTTCGCATGATCAGCGTCCACGGACGCACCCGATGTCAGTTTTATACCGGTAGCGCCGACTGGAGCGCGGTGCGCGCCGTCAAGAATGCCATTTCCGTTCCGCTCGCGGTCAACGGCGATATTCGAAGCTTTGAGGATGCCGACGCTGCGCTCGCTGCCTCCGGTGCCGATGTGGTCATGGTGGGCCGCGTGGCGCAGGGTCGGCCGTGGATGCCCGGCCAGATGGCGCGCTATCTGGAAACCGGCCGGCGCGAGACCGCGCCGCCGCTTGCCACGCAGTTTGCGCTCGTCGCCGCGCTCTATGACGAAATGCTGGCCCATCATGGCCTACGCATCGGCATTAAACACGCGCGCAAGCATCTGGGCTGGGCGCTCGACGCCGCGGCATCGACCGCCGGCATCGCCGTCGATACGCTCCGGCGCTGGCGAACCGTCGTGCTGACCAGCGAAACGCCGGCGGAAGCCCGTGCGCGGCTTGCGGAAGCCTACGACGCCTTCGCTTGCAGAGCGGCAGCATGAGCGACACAGCGCTCCGATCCGCCGATCTGCCGTTGGGCGCCGCGGATGCGGTACTCAACGCGCTGCCGCTGCCCGTCATCATCGTCGCCGCCGACGGCCGGATCGTCGATGCCAACGTCGCCGCCGAAAACTTCTTCGAGGCATCGGTGCTGTTGCTGCGCCGGCAGATGCTGCGCGACCTGGTGCCGTTCGGCAGCCCGTTGCTTTCGCTGGTCGAGCAGGTGCGCCATCGCGGCGCGGCGGTGAACGAATACAAGGTCGATCTGTCGACCCCTCGCAACCCCGGCGACCGACTGGTCGATCTGCATGTGGCTCCGCTGCCGGAGCGGCTGGATCATGTGGTGGTGATGCTGCAGGAGCGCACCATCGCCGACAAGATGGACCGCCAGCTCACCCACCGCGGCGCGGCGCGTTCGGTGAGCGCGCTTGCGGCGATGCTCGCGCATGAGATCAAGAACCCACTATCCGGCATTCGTGGCGCAGCCCAGTTGCTCGAGCAATCGGCCGGCGACGACGATCGCACTCTGACGCGGCTGATCTGCGACGAGGCCGACCGAATCGTGAAACTGGTCGACCGGATGGAGGTGTTCTCCGACGAACGACCAGTCGAACGTGAGCCGGTCAACATTCACGTCGTGCTCGATCACGTCAAAAGGCTGGCGCAGTCGGGCTTTGCGCGCGGCATCAAGTTCGTCGAGATCTACGATCCGTCGCTGCCGCCGGTGTTCGCCAACCGCGATCAACTGGTGCAGGTGTTTCTCAATCTGGTGAAGAACGCCGCGGAATCGTTCGGCGGTGCGACCGCCGAAAGCGAAATCCAACTCACCACCGCGTTTCGGCCGGGCGTGCGGCTGAAGCTGCCGGGCTCGAAAACGCGCGTCTCGCTGCCGCTCGAATTCTGCGTCAGGGACAACGGGCCGGGCGTGCCCGATGATCTGATGCCACATCTGTTTGATCCGTTCGTGACCACCAAGCCGACTGGGAGCGGGCTTGGTCTGGCGCTTGTCGCCAAGATCATCGGCGACCACGGCGGCATTATCGAATGCGAATCTCAAGCACGGCACACGGTGTTCCGCGTGCTGATGCCCATGTTCACTGGTGACGGCGCCGGGCCGACATCCGCTTAATGGATCTGAAGACCCAAGAGGAGCCCATGCCTGCGGGAAGCATTCTGGTCGCCGATGACGACGCGGCGATACGCACCGTGCTCAACCAGGCGCTTTCGCGCGCCGGATATGAGGTGCGATCGACCGGCAACGCGGCGACGCTTTGGCGCTGGATCAGCCAGGGCGAGGGCGATCTCGTCATCACCGACGTGGTGATGCCGGACGAGAACGCGTTCGACCTGCTGCCGCGCATCAAGAAGCTGCGGCCGAACCTGCCGGTCCTGATCATGAGCGCGCAGAACACGTTCATGACCGCGATCCGCGCCTCCGAGCGCGGCGCCTACGAATACCTGCCGAAGCCGTTCGATTTGAAAGAGCTGATCGCGATCGTTGGCCGCGCGCTATCCGAGCCGAAGGAGCGCCCGCGCGACGCAGCTAAGCCCGAGGAGTTCGATAGCATTCCGCTGGTCGGCCGCTCGGCCGCGATGCAGGAGATCTATCGCCTCGTGGCCCGTCTGATGCAGACCGACCTCACGGTGATGATCTCAGGCGAGTCCGGCACCGGCAAGGAACTCGTCGCGCGCGCCTTGCACGACTACGGCAAGCGTCGCGGCGGCCAGTTCGTCGCCATCAACATGGCGGCGATCCCGCGCGATCTGGTAGAGTCCGAGTTGTTCGGCCACGAGAAGGGTGCCTTCACCGGTGCCAACACGCGCAGTTCCGGCCGCTTCGAACAGGCCGAGGGCGGCACGCTGTTCCTCGACGAGATCGGCGATATGCCGATGGAAGCACAGACGCGGCTGCTCCGCGTGCTGCAGCAGGGCGAATACACCACCGTCGGCGGACGCACCCCGATCAAGAGCGACGTGCGCATTGTCGCAGCCACCAACAAAGACTTACGCATCCTGATCCAGCAGGGCCTGTTCCGCGAGGATCTGTTCTTCCGGCTCAACGTGGTGCCGCTGCGCCTTCCGCCGCTCCGCGAGCGGGTCGAGGACATCCCCGATCTGATCCGGCATTTCTTCGCTCTCGCCGAGCGCGAAGGTCTGCCGCAAAAGCAGATCGACCAGGCCGGCCTCGAACGGCTCAAGCGCTACCGCTGGCCCGGCAATGTGCGCGAGCTTGAAAATCTCGCACGACGTCTCGCGGCCCTCTATCCGCAGGAGACCATCACCGCCGCGGTGATGGACGCAGAACTGGCCCAGCCCGCCGCCGCCACCCCTGAAAAGGCTATGGTGGAGGACACGCTGTCAGGCGCGGTCGAGCGAACGCTATCGCTCTACTTCGCTGGATTCGACAACGGACTGCCGCCGCCAGGGCTCTATCACCGCATCCTGCGCGAGGTGGAGTACCCGCTGCTGTCAGCTGCGCTCGCCGCCACGCGGGGCAACCAGATCCGGGCGGCCGATCTGCTCGGCCTCAACCGCAACACCTTGCGAAAGAAAATCCGCGATCTGGATATCCAGGTGATCCGAACCAGCGGCTGATTTTCGGCTGTCTGCACCACGCAGCTCTTGATTGGGCGATCGTCGTCGGCCAATTCGGCGCGCTCAAGCCAGAGCAAAGTGGCTTGCTCGTTCGTCGCCATGGGCTCGATTCCAGCTTGACCTTTTGTTCTTGTTTTGTACTCATGCCGTTATGACGGGTGAGGCCATGAACGATCAGCTCCGGGCGTATCTGAACGACCACGCCCAGGCCGTGGACGACGATGTTCGTCGCGCGCTCGCACGCACCCACGGCGATGCGCTGACGGCGCTCCGCCTGTGCCTCACCGTCAAGCTTTCACTCTCTGAGGAACGCGAGCGGCTCCAACGGCAAACATCCAGGGGCTACAGCCGGCGCAAATGATTGAGGACGGCGAGGCGCACACCATTGGCTTGCTTCAGGAACTGCGTGAATTGGCGGAGCAAATCAGCGACGGGCACATGGACTACGCGCAAAAATTCCACAAGTTGTTGCAGAAGGTTCGCAATCCGAATTTGCCGGAAGTGGCCACGGATTTTGGCTTCCGGGTTTTTTCGATGGAGCCTGAGGTTGGAGAAAGAGGCAGAACCATCGCCGTGTGCGCCAACATCACAATCGCGGTCGCCGCCTGGGAGTGCGCATGCAAGATATTCCCGAAGGATCGCTGGATCGTCACCTGGGGCGGATTGGTGCAGTACGATTCCGGCCGCGCGGGGACCTCTTCGCGATAGCGATTGGCTTGCAACCGGACCATCGCTATGACCGGCCGTTCGCTTGGTGGCAACAACCGCGATTTCGCGTCCCCCGGCGCGTCCAAATCTGCGCAAGAAAATGCTCGGCACACAAATGTATCAATTCGGCAACAATGTTGTATAAAAGCACCAGTGGGCTCATGTTGCCCGCGAGCAACGGTTCTTGCCTGGACCGTTGATGTTGCCGGGGCTCAATGACCAGTATTGCCAGCGTGGACCAGACGACACCCGCCGAAATCGCCGCGCCGGCGACGAGCCGTGCTGTTCGCGTGCTTGGGCCGATGGCCTCGATTCTGGCCATGCTGTCGGCCTTCGTGACGTTTGTGGTGCTGGCCGATCTGACGCCGCTCGCCCCCACGCATTCCGTGGTTGTGACGCTGCTCCTCCGCCCACGAGGTTTGGCTCGTGGTTCAGGCCCGCCGGCGCGGGCGCGCGGCGGCCCGGCTGCATGTCCAGATCGTGGGTCTGTTCGCCGTGATCGCCGCGGTCCCGGCGATTCTGGTGGCGCTGGTCGCGAGCATCACGCTCGACCGCGGTCTGGACCGGCTGTTCTCGACGCGAACCCGCGCCATCATCGAGAATTCAGTCATCGTCGCCAATGCCTATCTGCAGGAGCACGCGCAACTCATACGCGGCGATGTCATGGCCATGTCGTTCGACGTCGCGCGCGCCAAACCTTTGTTCGATAGCGAACGCGACCGCTTCAAGCAGTTCTTCAACGCACAGGCGCGGGTGCGCGGCTTGTCCTCGGCGATGATCATCGGCGGGGACGGCGCTGTCATCGAACGCGCCGAAGTTCTTGGCGACACCCCCGCGCCGCTGCCGGACGCCCCTGGCCTGGCGTCGGTGAGCGAAAGCGAACCGCAGATCGCCATGCTGTTCGAGACGAACTCGGTAGCCGCGGTGATCAAGCTGCGCGGTTACGAAAACACATTTCTCAGTATCATTCGCCCGCTTGACCCGCGCGTCGTCGCACATCTGCGAGAGACGCAATCCACGGTCAGCGATTTCGCCAATCTTCAGTCGCGCCGATTCGGAGTGCAGCTTGCCTTCGCGCTGATGTACACGGTGATTGCGCTGGCGGTGCTGCTGTCGGCGGCGTGGCTTGGGCTTAACTTCGCCAACCGGCTGGTTGCGCCGATCCGGCGGCTGATCGGCGCCGCCAACATCGTGTCGACCGGCAACCTGTACATCCAGGTGCCGGTGTCGCGCTCGGAGGGCGACCTCGGCCAACTCGGGGAGACCTTCAACCGGATGACCTACGAACTTCGCACGCAGCGTGACGATATTGTGCGCGCGCGCGATCTTATCGATCAGCGGCGCCGGTTCACCGAAGCCGTCCTGGCGGGCGCCAGCGCCGGCGTGATCGGCGTCGATGGCAACGGCTGCATCAGCATCCTCAATCGCTCGGCGGAAAAGCTGGTCGACCGGATCGAGGCCGATGTGATCGGCCATCCGCTGCAGGAAATTCTGCCCGAGCTGAAAGAGATATTCGCGAATGCGCAGTCAGGCTCGCAGCGGCTGGTGCAGGGGCAGGTGACGATCAGCCGGCAGAATCGGGAACGTAATCTGTCGGTCCGGGTCACCACTGAGCAATCGCCGGACGCCGAGCGCGGCTACGTGATTACGCTGGACGACATCACGGAACTGGTGACGGCGCAACGCACGTCCGCTTGGGCCGACATCGCGCGACGCATCGCCCACGAGATCAAGAACCCGCTGACGCCAATCCAACTCTCGGCCGAGCGGCTTCGCCGCAAATACGGCAAGACAATCACCGACGATCCGGCCGTGTTCTTCCAATGCACCGACACGATCGTGCGTCAGGTCGACGACATCAAGCGGATGGTCGATGAGTTCTCCAAGTTCGCCCGCATGCCGAAGGCGGTGATCGCCGCCGAGGACGTCGCCGATACGGTGCGGCAGGTGGTGTTCCTTATGCGCGTCGGCAACGAGGAGGTCGACATCGATCTGGAACTCGCGGAGGAGGCGATGCCGGTGCGGTTCGACAGCCGGCTGATCTCCCAGGCGCTCACCAACATCATCAAGAACGCGGGCGAGGCGATCGGCGCGGTTCCGCAGTCCGAGCGCGGCCGCGGCCGGATCCGCGTGATCACCAGCCGCGATGGCGACAGCATCTCCATCGACGTGATCGACAACGGCATCGGCCTGCCGAAGGAAAACCGCAACCGCTTGCTCGAGCCTTACGTCACCACCCGCGAGAAGGGCACCGGCCTGGGTCTCGCCATCGTTGGGCGCATTCTCGAAGAGCACGGCGGCGGGATTGAGTTGCATGACGCCTCGGAGAGGTTTCCCGGCGAGCGGGGCGCATGGATGCGGCTGCACTTCATCGACGAACAGGTTGTTCCGGCGGGAACAGCGGGCAGTCCACGCACGAAGGCGCGTGAAAATGGCGACGTCGCTGCCGAGCAATGACAAGAAAACAAGGCGAGCACTGATCTATGGCGTCCGATATTCTCATCGTTGATGACGAGGCCGACATTTGCGAGCTGGTCGCCGGCCTTTTGCAGGATGAGGGCTATGCCACGCGCACGGCCCGCGACAGCGATTCAGCCCTGAACGAGATCAAATCGCGCCGTCCGAACCTGCTGTTTCTGGATATCTGGCTGCAGGGCAGCCGGCTCGACGGCCTGCAACTTCTCGATAGCATCAAGGAGCAGCACCCGGATTTGCCGGTGGTCATGATTTCGGGGCACGGCAACATCGAGACGGCCGTCGCCGCGATCAAAAGGGGCGCCTACGATTTTATCGAGAAGCCATTCAAGGCCGATCGGCTGGTTCTCGTCGCAGACCGAGCATTGGAAACATCGCGCCTGAAGCGCGAAGTTCGCGAGTTCAAGGCGCTGACGCCGACCAGCATGATCGGCAAATCTCCATCGATCAACCAGCTTCGCCAAGCGGTCGAGAAAATCGCTCCGACCAACAGCCGGATCATGATCATCGGGCCTTCCGGCTCAGGCAAGGAGCTCGCCGCCCGTCATCTCCATTCATTGTCTTCACGCGCGAACGGGCCGTTTATCGTTATCAACGCGGCGGCGATCACCCCTGAACTGATGGAAGTGGAGCTGTTCGGCGTCGAGCAAACCAACGGAGTACAGCAGCGCAAGGTCGGCGCGCTCGAGGAGGCCCACGGCGGTTCGCTGTTCATCGACGAAATCGCCGACATGCCGCGCGACACCCAGAACAAGATACTGCGCGTGCTGGTCGATCAGACCTTCCAGCGGGTCGGCGGTTCGACGAAGGTCGCAGTCGACGTGCGCATCGTGTCCTCGACCAGCCGCAACATCGAGGCCGAGATCGCCGCGGGACGCTTCCGCGAAGATCTGTACCATCGCCTTTCCGTGGTGCCGATCCGGGTGCCGCCGCTCGCCGAGCGGCGCGAGGATATTCCCGAGCTCGTCGATTATTTCATGGAGCAAATTTCACAATCTACCGGCCTGCCGAAGCGCACGATTGGCGGTGACGCGATGGCGGTCCTGCAATCGCACGACTGGCCCGGTAACGTGCGCCAGCTTCGCAACAACGTCGAACGCCTGATGATTCTCGCCGGTGGCGGCCCCGATGCCGTCATCAACGCCAACATGCTGCCGCAGGACGTGGGTTCGATGGTGCCGGCGATGCCCAACGGCAACGGCGGCGAACAGCTCATGGGCCTGCCGCTCCGCGAGGCGCGCGAATTGTTCGAGCGGGAATACCTGTTGGCCCAGATCAACCGCTTCGGCGGCAACATCTCTCGCACCGCCGAGTTCGTGGGCATGGAGCGGTCGGCGTTGCACCGCAAGCTCAAGGCGTTGGGTATTGGGTGACGCATGTCTCGCATCGCCTATGTAAATGGCCGCTACCTGCCGCTCGGCGCGGCGACCGTCAACGTCGAGGATCGCGGCTATCAGTTCGCCGACGGCGTTTATGAAGTTTGTGAAGTGCGCGGGGGGCGCCTCGTTGATGAGCGCCGGCACATGATGCGGCTGGCGTTTTCGCTGTCGGAACTCCGCATCGCCATGCCGATGTCGGCGACGGCGCTCAGCGTGGTGTTGCACGAGGTGGTGCGCCGGAACCGCGTGCGCTGGGGCATCGTCTATCTGCAAATCGGCCGCGGCGTGTCGCGGCGCGACCATGCCTTTCCACCAGCCGGCACGGCGCCTAGCATTGTCGTCACCGCGCGGAACATGAACTTGGAGGCTGCGGAGAAAATGGCGGAGGACGGCGTCGCCGTTATCTCGCTGCCGGAAAACCGATGGGCAAGGGTCGATATCAAGTCCGTCGCACTGCTTCCCAACGTGCTGGCGAAGCAGGCGGCGCGGGAGCAGGGCGCCCGCGAAGCCTGGTTCGTGGATACCGGAGGCCACGTCACCGAGGGGGCGTCGTCGAACGCCTGGATCGTGACGCGCGATGGCAAGGTGGTCACCCGTCAGTGCGACCAGGGTATCCTCAAGGGCATCACCCGCACCGTCCTGCTCGACGCTATCGCGGCACAGGGCCTCATTCTGGAGGAGCGCGCGTTCACGCTGGACGAGGCCCACGCGGCGCGGGAGGCATTCATCACGTCGGCCAGCCAGATCGTACTTCCGGTGGTGAAAATAGACGGCCGGCCTGTCGGCAACGGCGCGCCCGGTCTGGTTGCGTCGGCGCTTCGGCGCGACTTTCACCGCTATTCTGAAATATCCTGACACCGCAGTGTGTTGACGGAATATCCATTGCTTAAAAAGCTCACGTTTTTGTGCGGGCACGGCGTGAAGTTGGGCTTGCACCTAAAAGAGGCGTGCCATCTAATACCCAAGTCCCAAGCTCAATGGCGCATTGGCCGTGCGGCTTGAGAAATAACGGTCTCGCGATGGGGTTCGCGGGCAATAAAATGGAACAACGGCAATGGCAGCCAAGCGAGCACAGAATCTTCAGGATACTTTTCTCAATCACGTCCGTAAGAGCAAAGTCCCGTTGACTATTTTTCTGGTCAATGGCGTGAAATTGCAGGGTGTCGTGACCTGGTTCGACAATTTTTGTGTCCTCCTGCGTCGGGATGGACACTCGCAATTGGTCTACAAGCACGCCATCTCTACGATCATGCCGGGTCATCCGATCCAGCTTTTCGAAGGTGGCGAAGAGCCGCCGGCCGGAGACAAGGCCTGACTTGGAGCCGCGACGCCGTGACAGGGATGCGGACGGCCTGAGTCCCACTGGCTCGGGCAGCGGGCGTGCTATCGTCATCGGGCCGTACCGCCGTCATGTCCCGGCCCGTCAGCTAGCCACCCGTGGATCGCAGAACGAGCGCGATCCGGCGGCGCGCCTCGAAGAGGCCGTTGGGCTTGCCCGCGCCATCGATCTCGAAGTCGTCCAGTCCGGCATCGTGCCGATCAACCAGACTCGGCCGGCGACCTACATGGGAACCGGCAAGGTCGATGAGATCGCCGGCCTTGTTAAAAGTCTGGAGGCCAGCATCGTCGTCTGCGATTGCTCGCTGTCGCCGGTGCAGCAACGCAACCTGGAGAAGGCTTGGAATGCCAAGGTGCTCGACCGCACCGGGCTGATTCTTGAAATCTTCGGACGGCGAGCGACGACCAAAGAGGGCGCGCTGCAGGTCGAGCTCGCCCACCTGACCTATCAGCGAAGCCGCCTGGTGAAGAGCTGGACCCATCTCGAGCGCCAGCGCGGCGGCTTCGGATTCCTTGGCGGCCCCGGCGAGAGCCAGCTCGAAATCGACCGGCGCCTGATCGGCGAGCGCATGCAGCGCATCGAAATCGAACTCGACAAGGTCAAAAACCGGCGAAAACTCCATCGCGAAAGCCGCGCGCGCGTACCGTATCCGATCGCCGCGCTGGTCGGCTATACCAACGCTGGCAAGTCCACGCTGTTCAACCGCATGACCAACGCCAGCGTGTTGCAGGCTGACATGCTGTTCGCCACGCTCGATCCGACGCTGCGCGCGGTACAATTGCCCAGCGGAATGAAGATCATCCTCTCCGACACCGTCGGTTTCATTTCTGATCTGCCGACCATGTTGGTGGCTGCTTTTCGCGCCACTCTCGAGGAGGTGATTGAAGCCGACGTGATTCTGCATGTGCGCGACGTGTCTCACGAGGACACCGAGGCGCAATCGCACGACGTCGAGGAGGTGCTCACTGCGCTCGGCATCGATCCCAACGAAGAGCAACGGCTCATTGAAATCTGGAACAAGGTCGACCGTCTCGATGCGGACGGCCGCGCGCGGCTGAATAATCTTGCCGAACGGCGGCCCGAGAACCAGCGCCCGGTGCTGGTGTCTGCGCTGACCGGGCATGGCGTTGATGAACTGATCAAGGCAATCGAGGCGCGGCTCGGCTTGCGGCGCGTGGTGCTCGATCTGGTGGTCGATCCATCCGACGGGGCCGGCATGAGCTGGTTGCACCGCCACACCGAGGTGATGGAAAAATCGCTCGGCGAGAATGGCAAGATGGCGATGACGGTGCGGGTCGATCCGACCAGGACCGAGGCGGTGAAGGCGAAGTTTCCGGTGCACTGAGGCGGCGTTTCGCCGCCGACCGCGCTGCCACGAGCGTGGAGCAGGGCGGTCTATTTCTCCGCCGCTTTCGCGGCATCCCACAGCGCATCCATCTCGGCCAGCGTCGAATCCTGCGGCTGCTTGCCTCGCGCGGCCAGCGCCTGCTCTATCGAACCAAAGCGCCGCGCGAACTTGCGATTGGCAGAGCGGAGCGTCGTTTCCGGATCGGCGTCGAGATGGCGCGCCAGATTGACGACGGCAAACAGCAGATCGCCGACTTCGGACGCGGCTTTGACCGTGTCGCCCGCGGCAATCTCGGCTTCGATCTCGTCGCATTCCTCGCGGATTTTCGCCAGCACCGCCATCGGGTCATTCCAGTCGAAGCCGACCTTGCCGGCCTTCTGCTGGAGCTTCAGCGCGCGGGTGAGCGCGGGCAGGGGCACCGGAACGCCGGCGAGGGCGCCTTCCCCGTCGAGTGGCTTACCGCCGCGGGCCGCCCGCTCGGCCTTCTCCTCGGATTTGATGCGGTCCCACAGACCCTTCACCTCACCGGGCGAAAGGTCCCGCGTCTCGCCGAACACGTGGGGATGCCGGCGGATCAGCTTCGTCGTGATGGCGTCCACCACGCCGCCGAAGTCGAACGCGCCATGTTCCTGGGCCATCCTGGCATGGAACACGACCTGAAGGAGGAGGTCGCCCAGTTCATCGCGGAGATCGCCCAGATCGCCGCGCTCGATAGCGTCGGCCACCTCGTAGGCCTCTTCCAGCGTGTAGGGCACGATCGTCGCGAAGGTCTGCTCCAGGTCCCAGGGGCAGCCGGAAACCGGCGTGCGCAACGCCGCCATGATCTCCAAGAGCCGACCGATGTCGCGGGATGGCTTCATCCCGGAATCCTAACAGGCCGGCTAAACCGGAGCGACAAAAGCAGAGCGCGCCCCACAGGAATGGGGCGCGTTCAATCGTTAATGCCGAACGGGTTAATGGCCGTCGTTGCTGGCGCCGCGGGCCGCCTCGAACAGGAACCAGGTCCGCTTCTCGGCCTGGTCGAGCCAGATCTCGATCAGGCTCGCAGTCGCCGCGTCCTCGTGTTCGTCCGCCAAGTCATGGGCGTTGCGGAGTGCCTCGGCGACCTTCTTGTTGTCGTTCATCAGTTCGCGCAGCATGTCAGCCGGCGGCACGAAA
Organism: Alphaproteobacteria bacterium; assembly: GCA_026400395.1. Classification (GTDB taxonomy): domain Bacteria; phylum Pseudomonadota; class Alphaproteobacteria; order Rhizobiales; family Xanthobacteraceae; genus Z2-YC6860. The sequence goes on from JAPLPD010000147.1 coordinate 42,906, forward strand.
TCGGCGTCGTTGTCCTCGATGACGGACTGCAGCTTGGCGATCTGACCGATCGAGCGGAGCGTGGTGCCGCCGATCTTGCGGACGCGCTCGGCCATGTCGTCGGTGGCGCCCAGGATGTCGGCGGCCTGATCGTCGAACAGCAGATGGTAGTCGCGAAAGTGAGGCCCGCTGACGTGCCAATGGAAGTTCTTGGTCTTGAGATAGAGCGCATAGCTGTCGGCCAGGAGGCCGTTGAGCGCGTCGGAGATGGCCTGCACGGCCGCGGGCTCGAGATCGGTCGGGGTATCGAGCGCGGCCTTGGCCTTGCGTGGCTTAAGTTTGGTCACTTTGCTCATGGGCCACCTCGGGGTTGTCAAAATGGTCGGGAAGGTCCCACGGAGCCGTGGAACGTCTCGGCGCAATAACGGTGCAGGGAACTTTCTGTTCCGCGCACCCGAAGGAGATTTAACGCCGCCAGCCGGACGGCTTCGTGACGCCCGAAGTTCGCATAAGACATATTATGGAATAACTTATCTGGGAGCTATGGGCCGCTCGTTCCAAACAATTCAGTTCATCCGTAAAATAAGAGCTTTATCGGGCGCTTTTACCAACGCGCATTAGCTCTCAACCTCCACCGCCATCCCATCAAACGCCGGTTCGACATGTGACGGCAGCTGCTTCCGCAGGGTCTCGTAGTCCAAGTCGGCGTGCAGATTGGTCAGGATCGCGCTCCGTGGCTTGATGCGCTCGATCCAGGCCAACGCATCCGCCAAGCTGAAATGGCTCGGGTGCGGCGCGTAACGCAGCGCGTCGATTACCCACACATCGATCCCGGCCAGGGCCGCCGCGCTCTCGGCGGGCATGTCGCTCAGGTCGCAGGAGTAGGCAAAGCTGCCGAACCGAAAGCCGAGCGAGGCGATATCGCCGTGCTGCTGGAGGATGGGGAGGGCCGTGATCGGGCCCCCTTCCCCTTCGATGGTCACGGCCCGGCCGGCCTCGATCCGATGCTCCTGCACGGTCGGCGGGTATTCGCTGCCCGGCGGGGACTCGAAGCAGTAGCGGAAGCGGGGCCGGATCACCGAAGAGGTGGCCTCGTTGAGGAACATGTCGACGCGGCGGCGCTTGCGGACGAACAGGGCACGCAGGTCGTCCATGCCGTGGCAATGATCGGCGTGCTCGTGGGTCATCAGCACTCCGTCGAGCCAATCCACACCTGCGTCGATCAGTTGCTCTCGCAGGTCCGGCGAGGTGTCGATCAGGACCTTGGTGGCGCCCTTGGGCCCGTGGCGCTCGATCAGCAGGGAGGTCCGCCGCCGGCGGTTCTTCGGGTTGTCCGGATTGCACGCGCCCCATCCCAGCGCCGGCCGCGGCACGCCCATGGATGAACCGCAGCCCAGGATGGTGAAACGAAAGGTCATGCCGCAGCCACCGGACGGGAAACCTTGCTGAACAGCCGAAAGAAGTTTTCCGTGGTCTGCGCGGCGATTTCCTCCGGAGAGACGCCACGGATTTCCGACAGCACCCGGGCCGTCTCTGTGACGTAAGACGGCTCGCAGCGCTTGCCGCGGAATTTTCCCGGCGCCAAATAAGGCGCGTCGGTCTCGACCAGGATGCGGTGGGCGGGCAGGTCGCGGGCGATCGCGCGCAATTCGTCGGTTTTATTGTAGGTCAGGATGCCGGTGAACGACACGTAGAGGCCGAGTTCGATGCCGGTGAAGGCGAGTTCGCGGCCGGCGGTGAAGCAATGCAGCACGGCCGGGAAGGCGCCCTTCCCGGCTTCGTCGCGCAGGATTGTGGCGACGTCAGCGTCGGCGTCGCGGGCGTGGATCACCAGCGGCAGGCCGGTCTCGCGGGCGGCGGCGATATGCGCGCGGAAGCCCTGCTCCTGCGCGTCGCGGGGAGAGTTGTCGTAATGGTAGTCGAGGCCGGCTTCGCCGATCGCCACCACCTTGGGATGTTTGCTGAGCCCCACCAGTTCCGCCGTGCCGATGTCGAGTTCTTCGTGGGCGTTGTGCGGATGGGTGCCGACCGAACAGAACACGTCGGGAAACCGCTCCGCGATGGCGAGCAGATCGTGCTGCCGCCGCACCCGGGTCGAGATCGTCACAATGCGGCCGATGCCGGCCTCGCGCGCGCGCGCGACCACGCCGTCAAGCTCATCGCGGAAGTCGGGAAAATCCAGATGGCAGTGGCTATCGACCAGCATTGCCATTACGCCTTGGCCGCTTCCGGCTCGATGTAGCGCGGGAATACCGGCGCAGGCTGCGGCAATGTAGTGCCGGCGGCGATCCGGTTGGCGCCGCCAAGGTGGCTGAAGGCCCGCCTATCCGCCGGGATGCCGAGCAGATCGAGCAGCTTGCCAGCCGAAGCCGCCACGAAAGGCTGACACAGGATACCCACCTGCCGCAGCACCTCGGCGGTCACGTAGAGCACCGTGCCCTGCCGCACGGGATCGGTCTTGGCCAGCGCCCACGGCGCTTCGCCGGCGAAGTAGCGATTGGCGTCGGCGACCACCGCCCAGATCGTGTTGAGCGCTTGATGAATCTGCTGCGTCTTCATGTGCTCGCGAGCGGCTCCGATCATGTCGTCGGCCGCCGCCAGAATGGCTTGATCGGCCGGGCTGAACGGGCCGGGCGTCGGCACAATTCCGCCGAGTTGCTTGCCGATCATCGACAACGAGCGCTGCGCTAGGTTGCCGAGATCGTTGGCGAGGTCGGCGTTGACGCGGTTGACGATCGCCTCGTGGCTGTAGTTACCGTCCTGGCCGAACGGCACCTCGCGCAGGAAGAAATAGCGAAACTGATCGACGCCGTAGGTGTCGGTCATGGTGAAGGGGTCGATCACGTTGCCGACCGACTTCGACATTTTCTCGCCGCGGTTGAACAGGAATCCATGCGAGAAAATGCGGCGCGGCACCTCGATGCCGGCAGACATCAGGAACGCCGGCCAATACACCGCATGGAAGCGCACGATATCCTTGCCGATCACATGCAAATCGGCCGGCCAGTAGCGCGTGAACTTGGCGCCGTCGGTGTCCGGGAATCCCGCCGCCGTGATGTAATTGGTCAGCGCATCGACCCACACGTACATGATGTGCTTGTCGTTTCCGGGCACGCGAATGCCCCAGTCGAACGTCGTGCGCGAGATCGAAAGGTTCTGCAGGCCGCCCTTCACGAAGCTCGCGACCTCGTTCAACCGCTCCTTCGGCAGCACGAACTGCGGATCGCGCGCGTAGAGGTCGAGCAGCTTCTGCTGGTAGGCCGAGAGCTTGAAGAAATAGCTCTCCTCCTCGACCCACTCGACCGGCGTGCCGGTCTTGCTGGAGAGGCGGACCTTGTGTTCGTTCAGGTGCGTCTCGTCCTCGGCGTAATACGCCTCGTCGCGCACCGAATACCAGCCGGCGTATTTGTCGAGATAGATGTCGCCGTTCTTCTCCATCCGCCGCCAGATTTCCTCCGACGAACGGTGATGACGCTCCTCGGTGGTGCGGATGAAGTCGTTGTTCGAACAGTTCATCCGCTCGACCATGGCGCGGAATTGCAGCACGTTGCGGTCCACCAACTCGCGCGGAGTGATGCCCTCCTTCACAGCCGTCTGCTGGATTTTCTGGCCGTGCTCGTCGGTGCCGGTGAGAAAAAACACGTCATAACCGTCCAGCCGCATGAAGCGGGCGATGGAGTCGGTCGCGATGACCTCGTAGGCATGCCCGATATGCGGGGGGCCGTTCGGATAGGAAATCGCGGTGGTAATGTAATAGCGGGGCTGGTCGGGCATGTGCCCCGTAGGTATCAACCGCGCGCCGCCTCGGCAAGCTGCCCGAACACCGAAAACACCAGCGGTTTGCGGTCCAGATTGTAGGCTTCGGCATCGCGCATGGCGCGATTGACGCTATCCCAGACCTCGGCCACGCGGGCCAGCCGCGACGGCTCCTGCGGCCCGCTGTCCAGGCGTCCGCTGAGCCAAGCGTTGACCGCGTCGGAGAAGGCCGCGAGCGGTTCGGCCTGGGTTCCGGCAATTTCATCACCGAGTTCATGAAGCGCGCGGGGATCCAGCGCCGGCAGCCGGTCGAGCAGGCCGGTGACCTGCTGGCGCAGTTCGAGCGCGTCACCCTCCAGCAGCGTGAGCGCACGGCCAACCGAGCCTCCGGCGGCCTGCGACGCGGCGCGGAGATCGCCAGCAGTCTCGCCAGCCGCCCCGGCCGCCGCGCGGAAAACGTCGTCGGCCGCGAGCGGGCGCAGGATCAGGGTGCGGCAGCGCGAGCGGATGGTCGGCAGAACACGGCCCGGCGCATGGCACACCAGCAGCAGCAGCGCGCGGGGCGGCGGCTCCTCCAGCACCTTGAGCAGCGCATTCTCGCCCTCGTTGTTGAGGTCATCCAGCGGATCGACGATCGCCACCCGCCAGCCGCCCTCGCCCGCCGTCGAGCCGAAAAACGGCACCGTCCTCCGGATGTCGCCGACCTGCGTGACGGTGAACATTTTGCCGGTCTTTTCGTTGATCACCCGGCGCAGCACCAGCAGATCGCTGTGCGCCTGACCGGCGATGCGCCGGGCCGCCGGATGGTCGTCCGGCACCGCAAGCGACGTGGCCTTCCGGAGTGCGGCAGAAGCCGGGTCGGGATTGGCCAGCACGAAGCGCGCCAGCCGATAAGCCAGCGTCGCCTTGCCAATGCCCTTCTCACCGCCGATCAGCCAGGCGTGCGGAATCCGGCCGCTGCGGTAGGCCTCCAGCAGCGTCTGCTCGGCCTCGGCATGGCCGTACAGTTCGCACGCCAGACGTGGACGCAAAATCGCCTCTTCCTCGGCTTCGGCATTGGTACTCACCGGCGTCTCCGAGCGGTCATGCGTTCGCCGCTTCGTCGAACTGGATCGGCGAGGTGGCCGGATTGAGCTTCTTCAGCACCACCCGCCATATCTGATCGGCGACCTCGTCCTTCGACGTGGTGGCGTCGATCAGGGCGCAGCGATCCGGCTCGTTGGCGGCCAGTGTCAGGAAGCCGTCGCGCAGCCTTTCATGGAACGTCAGCGCCTCGCCCTCGAAGCGATCGGCCGGGCCATCGGCGCCGCGGCGAGTGTCTGCGCGGCGCATGCCTTCCTTGGCCGGAACGTCGAGGATGAAGGTCAGGTCGGGCTTGGTGTTGCCGACGATGATGCGCTCCATCGCGCGGATTGCCATCGTATCGACGTTGCCGGCGACACCCTGATAGATGCGCGTCGAGTCGGCGAACCGGTCGCACACCACCCACTTGCCCTGCTCGAGCGCGGGCCGGATCAGGGTGTTGAGATGGTCGTCACGGGCGGCGGCGAACAGCACCGCCTCTGCGTTCGGGCCGAGTGGCCGCGCCGCGCCAGACAGCAGCACGTAGCGCATGATCTCGGCGCCCGGCGAGCCCCCCGGTTCGCGGGTGAGCACGGTGGGGATACCGAATGTGCGCAGCCGCTCTCCGAGCATCGCCACATGCGTCGACTTGCCCGTCCCCTCGCCGCCCTCGAATGTGATGAAGCGTCCGCGCATGGGATCCCGCTGTTCCGCCAGCGACTTATATCTTCTTGGCGGCGGAGCGAAACAGGTTGATCACAAGTTCCGATGCGGCATCGAAGGCGCGCTGGGAAATCGACCCCGCGGCGACCGTTTCGGACGCCTGCAACGGAACATCCAGGACCTTGGCGTCGCCCCGCCAGACCTGCAGGCTGCCGATCGCCTGCCCGGCGTTGACCGGCGCGCGGACCGGGCCGGTGTAGACCATCTTGGCCACGATCTTGTCGCTGACGCCGCGCGGCACCATCAGCTTGACCGCGCTCTTGGCCGCGAGCGAAACACGGCCGCGGGCGCCGCCGAACACCTTGGCTTCGGCCACGGTCTGGCCTTCCGCGAACAGCACGCGGGAATCGAAGTTCTTGAAGCCGTAGTCCAGCAGCTTCTTGGCATCGTCGGCGCGGTCCTTGGGGTTCTTCGTGCCGGTGACCACGACGATCAGCCGGACGCCATTTTGCACGGCGGACCCGACCAGATTGTAGCCGGCCTCGTTGGTGAAGCCGGTCTTCATGCCGTCAGCGCCTTCGACCATGCCGAGCAGCGGATTGCGGTTCTGCTGACGGATCTTGTTCCAGGTGAACTCGCGCTCACCGAACCACTTGTAATACTCCGGATAGTTCAGCGTGATGTAGCGCGCCATCACCGCGAGTTCGCGCGGCGTGACCCGCATCTTTGGATCGGGCAAGCCATCCACATTGGTGAAGTACGACTTGGTCAGCCCGATCTCGCGGGCGCGGTCGTTCATCATCCGCACGAATTCGGTTTCGTTGCCGGCGATGCCTTCGGCGAGCGCGATGCAGCCGTCGTTGGCCGACTGGATCATGACGCCCTTGAGCAGGTCTTCGACCTTCACGCGGCTGTTCAGCGCCGCGTACATGGTGGAACTGCGCGACGGCGCGCCGCCCTTGCGCCACGCGTTGACGCTGATGAGGTATTCGTCGGTGAGGCTGATGTTGCCGAGCTGGAGCTGATCGAACACCACGTTGACGGTCATCAGCATGGCGAGACTCGCAGGCGCCACGAGTTCGTCGGCCGCCTTTTCGAACAACACCGACCCGGTTTCAGCTTCAACCAGCAACGCATGCGGCGCGGTGATCTGGGGCGGCGCGGCTCGCGCAGGCGCGATTGGCCCGAGCACAAGTCCCGCCACCGCCACCACCAGAAACCACAATCGCCGCATCGCGCACTCCACCAAGCGCAACTAATTAGCAAGCCTTCGAGTCGCTGGCCACCCGATGTCGCAATCGGAACGCGCGACGGCGGTCCTGAAAATACAGCGGGACAACAGCGCGAATGGGCTGACTGATCATACAAGTCCTAGTGATTAAGCTTTGCGCAATCCCAGCCCTTTCCACCGGTGTCGGTATCGAATAAAGCCCAACCAGCCTGTTCCGATACGGCCGATCATGCGGCGAATTGTCTTGGGTTCGTTCTGCCAAAATGCCGGCAGACCTGCATCCCTATAGCTCCCTTTGGGTTCGCTCTGCCAAGACGACGGGACTACGGCCAAACGCGAACCACCCGATCGACAAGCGCCAGGGATCGATATGCCAACGGAACCCACTGCGCATGTCGATGAGCAGGCCCGTGTACACGCGTGAGCCCAACTGTGGCCGCCCGCTGGCGGGTGGACAGTACCAATTCAATCGTGGCCACGCAGGGCCCGGTTGCGCATTTTCGAAGCGATACAAAATCAGGTCACGCCTGTGATTGGGCCCGTATCTGATCTCGGCCGCGCTGTGTTCGTCTTGGGGAGAGACGCTGGTTTGCCGTCATCCCCGGCTTATGCCTATGGTTGGGCAACAGCGGCGCCAGAACATAAACGGAGCCCCCCTTAATGGCTTGCGAGGGACTCTCACGTTAGACTGACAGACGATTATTACGCTTAAACACTTAACCCCGCATTCCCCGGATGACGCTCTGATTTCCGCAACGCTCACGCCGATTCAGATATAGGCATCAGCACCTTATCCTGGATCGAGCGAGGCGATCATGGCGCACCCAGCGGGTGAATCGGACTCGGACGTTCC
>JAPLPD010000338.1 GCA_026400395.1 Alphaproteobacteria bacterium
GGCACGCCGCGACCGATCATCGAACTGCTGCACCGAGAGGCAGTAAAGGTCATGTCGATACCCGATACGCGGGAGAGGCTTGCCGCAATGGGCTTCGATCCGGTGGCGAACTCGCCGGACGAATTCGCGCAGTGGATCAGGGCGGAGATCTTCCGATGGCGCAAGGTGATCCGCGACGCCAATATCGCGTTGCAGTAACAAGTCCTGGCGTTTCGAGCCTAATGCTCGGCCTTCACGCCGGCGATATTGACGGCTTTGGCCCAGTTCGGAATCTCCGCCGCGATCAGGGCTGCGAACTTCTCCGGGCCCTCGATGGCTGTATCGATGCCGTTGTCGCGAAGCAACTCGACGAACTTCGGGTCTTTGCCCGCACGGGCCATTTCACCCGCGAGCTTGTCGATGATCGGCTGCGGCGTGCCGGCGGGGGCCAGCATGCCGGTCCACGACACCGCGTTATAGCCGGGATAAGTTTCGGCGACTGAGGGAACATCCGGCAGGCGCGCCGAGCGGGCCGCACTCGACACCGCCAGAATGCGAATGGCCGGATTGCCGGCCTGCGCGACGGCCTCCGAGATCGGCACGAACGTGACTGGAATGACTCCGGCGATCACATCGGTCAGCGCCGGAGCAGTTCCCCGGTAGCTGATGCTGGTCATCTTGAGATCGGCGCGATTGAGGAACAGCGCCATGATGAGGTTGCTCGCGCTGCCCGGTCCGCCACCGCCGCCGTAGGCGAGGGGCGCGGGTGGCGCCTTCGCGTCGGCGACGAATTCGGCAACGGTCTTGGCCGGCACCTTGGCGTTGATCAGCAGCACCTGCGGGCTTGAACCAAGCTGGCTGATCGGGGCGTAATCCTTGACCGGATCGTATTTCACCTTGTTGGTGGCCGGCACAATCGCCATGACGTTGGTGCTGGCCCACAGCAGCGTATTGCCATCCGGCGCAGCGCGCTGAACGGCTTCCATCGCGATAATTCCGCCGCCGCCGACCCGGTTCTCGACCACCATCTGCTGTCCGAGGGTCTCGGAGATGCGCGCCGCCGTCAGACGCCCGGTGACATCGATGTTGCCGCCGGCGGCGAACGGAACCAGCAGCTTGATTGGGCGGTCAGGCCAGCTTTGCGCACGCGCCGAATCTGCGAGGCTGATCACGGCCAAGAAGCCAAGTGAGGCGCCGAGGAAGCGCCGGCGCGGCGCGGGGGTGATTTTCATGGCCGCACCTTATGGCGGCAATATCCCTGTCCGCAACCGGTACGGCAGGCCACGACCATCGGTCAGCGTGCGACCGAATAGCGCCGTCTCACGCCGCGTTCGTGCCCTCATCCGCCTTGCACCCCTCGACCGGCTGTCCGTCGAGCGGAAGTCGAACCACGACCGTGGTTCCGCCGCCGAGCGTTGAGCGGATGCGCATGGCCCCGCCGTGCAACTCGATCAGCGATTTGGCGATCGCGAGGCCCAGCCCTGAACCGTGATGGGTTTTGGTGAGCTGGCTTTCGACCTGCTCGAACGGACGTCCGAGCTTCTGCAGCGCGTCGCGGGCGATACCGATGCCGGAATCCTGGATGCCGATCACCACGCCGCCGCGTGAGACGCGGCCGCGCACCGTGATGCGTCCGTTTTCGGGGGTGAATTTGACGGCGTTGGACAGCAGGTTGAGCGCGATCTGCTTGAGCGCGCGCCGGTCGGCGCGAAGCTGGATGCCGGACGCGATTTTGGAACTGACCGTGAGATTCTTCTCCTGGGCGCGGGTGGTGACCACGCGCAGCGCGTCGGAGAGTTCGCGGTCGAGTTCCACGTTCTCAAGGTCGAGCTTGAGACGGCCCGCCTCGATCTTCGACATGTCGAGCACGTCATTGATGACGTCCAGCAGGTAATTGCCGCTGCGGTGGATGTCCTGGCAATACTCGACATATTTGTCGGAGCCGAGCGCGCCGAACATGCCCGACGCCATGATCTCGGAGAATCCGATGATGGCGTTGAGCGGTGTGCGCAGCTCGTGGCTCATGTTGGCCAGGAACTTGGACTTTGCCTGGTTGGCTTCTTCGGCGCTCTGCGCGAGTTCGGCGAGCTGCTCGGCCTGGGTCTCCAGCTTCTGTTGCGACTGCTGCAGGTCGGTGACGGTCGCCATCAGCCGTTGTTCGCTGCCGATCAGCTGCTTCTCGTGCTGCTTGAGCGGGGTGATGTCGGTGCCGACCGAGACATAGCCGCCGTCCTTGGTGCGGCGCTCGCTGATCTGGAGCCAATGGCCGTCGTCGAGTTGGGCCTCGAAGGTGCGGGCGCCTGGGACTGCCGGGTCTTCGCTGCTCAGCTTGGACCGGATGACGTGCTTGCGGCCGGCCTCGACCACATTCTCGTAGGCGGTGCCGGCGATGATCGCGCCATCGGGCAGGCTGTGCAGATTCTGGAAATTCGAGTTGCAAAGCACCAGCCGGTTTTCGTGATCCCAGAGCACGAAGGCTTCCGGAATGGTCTCGATGGCGTCGCGAAGGCGGATGTCGGCGGCGGCGGTGCGCTCGACCAGCGTCTTCTGCTCGGTGATATCGACGCCGATGCCGATCAGATGGACGCCGGGCTCGCCGGGCTGCTGTACAAGCTCGCAACGCACCCGCAGCCAGACCCACTTGCCGCTGGCGTGGTGCATGCGGAAATCGTGGTCGATGGCGTTGGTCTTGGCGTCTGCAAGCTGGGCCGCGACCTCGTAGAGCTTGATGTCGTCGGGATGCACAAGCTGGCTGACTTCGCCGAAGGTCATCAAGTCGTCGCGTGGCTGCAAGCCCAGAATCGCGAACATCGAATGCGACCAGAATATCCGCCCGGTCGCGAGGTCCCAATCCCAGAGGCCGCAGCGGCCGCGGTTCAACGCGGTGTCGATGCGGCTGCGCACGGTGTCGTAGATCGCATCGGCCTCGCGCGCGCGGGTTGCCTGCCAGTGGAAGGCAAAACCCAGGATCAGCAGAACGAAGCCGGTGGTCGCGGTGAGCGTAACTGTGAGCGTCGTGTCCGACCGCCAGGGCGCGAGCGCGTCGCTGCGCAATTGGAATACGCTCAACTGGCCGCGGGTCGAACCCAAGGTGCGCACCGTCGCGAAGGCGCGGTTGCCGTCGGCGAGCGTGATCTCCAGCACGCCGGCGCTGGCGCCGAGAATGGTGAGGGGCTGCGTTTCGCCGAGCACATCGGTCAGCCGCGCGCCGATCGGACCGCCGGTCGGAGCGGTCGCGGTGATGATGCCGTCGGCGTTGCTGAGCATGAGACGGCGGCCGAAAGCCGTGGCGCGGGTGGACAGCGCGCGCTCCAGAAGATTGCGCCGCGTGGCATCGCTCTTGTCTGCGCCGGCCATGCGGTCGAAGCGCTCCGACACAAAGTCGGCGACGTTGTCGAGGTCGTGGGTGGCTTCCGCGAGCGCCTGGCGGTGGTGGTCGAGCACCTGCACCACGGCTCCGACGCCGATGGTGAGCAGGAAGGCGATGATGAGGGCGGGCACCGCGCGGCGTAGCGCGGGCTCGGCGGTCAGGAGGCGCCGATACGCCGGATTGGCGATCGATTGCGCCAACCCTTTGATCGAATCCGCTCGCGCGGACGCACTCGCCGTATCGGCGTGCGCCATGCCCTGTCCCCGTGTGGATGATCCCCTGGAAGTTACGCGCCCGAATCGGTGTGCCGCACCGCCTCGAATCAGATGGCCATTCGAATCGATGGTGACGAGCTTGTCGAGAGTCCAAGTCAATATTTTTAGTTAACGTCTCCACAGAGATTTACGGCGTCTTGTTTTTGCACAGCGCTGCCAATTCCGGAGTCGTTTCAATGCTTTGAATCAGGCGGCACGCGTGCGTGCCACTGATAATGCAGCCGGAGATTCCGCCAACGCGCGTTGCACGATGTCGCCGACGTCGCGTGACAGCTTCGGCGCAGCGGCAATCCGCTGCAAAGCCGCCTGGGCGCGCGCGCGGCGGCCCGGCTCCAGCGCCCGCCAACTGCGGAACGCCGTGGTCATCCGCGAGGCGACCTGCGGATTGGCTTGATCGAGCGTCAGGATGCGATCGGCGAGGAATTCGTATCCGGCGCCATCGGCCCGGTTGAACTGTGTCGGGTTGCCCTGGGCAAACGAACCGATCAGCGAGCGGACCCGGTTGGGATTGGTCATCGAGAACGCCGGATGCGCGGTGAGTGCGCGGACACGGTCGAGCGTCGCCGGGTCGGGCGTCATCGCCTGCAAGGCGAACCACTTGTCGATGATCAGCGGATCGTCCTTGTAGCGTTCATAGAAGTCGTCGAATGCCGTGCGGCGCTCCGCGACGTCGTGGTGCGACAGGGTTCCGAGCGCTGCCATCCGGTCGGTCATGTTGTCGGCGACCTGATACTGGTGCGCCGCCTGCCGGATGGCGTGCGACTCCTGTGTCGCCGCCAGCAGATCGAGGCAGATGTTCTTGAGTTGGCGCCGGCCAGCGCTGACGGAGTCCGGACTGTACGGGCGGCTGTCGGAGAGGCTGTGATAGAGCGCGCTCAGCGTGGCGTTGAGGTGCAGTCCGACCAGCGCGCGGAGCGCCGTGCGGGCGCGGAAGATCGCATCCGGATCGACGTCGCTTCCGATCTCGCGGGCGATGTCGGACTCGCTTGGCAGGCTCAGCGTCTCGGCGATGAACGCCAGTTCCAGCGTCTTGTCGGCGACGATCGTGGCCAATGCGTTCAGCAGGCCCTCGTCCATCTCCGGGTCCTGACCCGCGCGAAGCCGAGTCACGTTGCCCACCAGCAGCGCTGTCGCAAGTGTCTGCACCGCCTGCCAGCGGTTGAACGGGTCGCTGTCGTGCGCCGCGATTAGCCGGAGATCATCAGGGCTGAGCTTGGCGTCAAGCCGGATCGGCGCCGAGAAGTTGCGGTTGGTGGAGAGCGTCGGCCGGTCGGCCACGCCGGTGAAAGTGAAGCTCTGCGCAGCTTTGTCCAGGATCAGTACGCCGCGCTCCATGGTCCCGCCGCCGGCGAGCGCGAGCGGCAGATCGCGGCCATCGCGGCCAAGTAGCCCGGTGACCAGCGGAATGACCATCGGCTCTTTCGTCAGCTGGCCCGGCGTCGGCGCGATCATCTGGGTGAGGTCGAGCCGATAGGTTTTCGCGGCGGCGTCGTAGTGGCCCGTTGCAGTCACTTGCGGGGTGCCGGCCTGAGAGTACCAACGATGGAACTGCGAGAAATCGCGATGGCTGACGTCGGCGAAACATTGCACGAACTGCTCGATCGTCGCGGCCTCGCCGTCGTGGCGCTTAAAGTACAGGTCCATGCCCTGGCGAAACATCGCGGGTCCGAGCAGGGTGTGGATCATCCGCACCACCTCGGCACCCTTTTCGTAGATCGTCGTGGTGTAGAAATTATTGATTTCACTGTAGACTTCTGGCCTCACCGGATGGGCGAGGGGGCCTGAATCCTCCAGGAACTGATGCGCGCGTAGGCCGCGCACGTCGCCGATCCGCGTCACCACGCGCGAGCGCTGATCGGAGGTGAACTCCTGATCGCGATAAACCGTCAGACCTTCTTTCAGACAGAGTTGGAACCAGTCCCGGCAGGTGATGCGGTCGCCGGTCCAGTTGTGGAAGTATTCGTGCGCGATAATGGCTTCGATGGCGACGAAGTCGCTGTCGGTCGCGGTTTTCGGAGTTGCGAGCACGTATTTGTCGTTGAAGACGTTGAGACCCTTGTTCTCCATCGCGCCCATGTTGAAGTCGGACACGGCGACGATCATGAAAACGTCGAGATCGTATTCGCAGCCGAACGCCGTCTCGTCCCACCGGATGGAGCGCTTGAGCGAGTCCATCGCGTAGCCAGCGCGATCCTCCTTGCCGGGCTCCACATAGATGCGGAGCGCAACCTCGCGGCCGGACGCGGTGACGAAGGTGTCCTCGATGTGGCCGAGATTGCCGCCGACCAGTGCGAACAGATAGGCGGGCTTCGGCCAGGGATCGTGCCAGACCGCGAAATGCCGGCCGTCGGGCAGGTCACCGCTCTCGGCGAGATTGCCATTGGACAGCAGCACCGGCGTTTCGGCCTTGTCGGCCTCGATGCGCGTGGTGAACACCGCCATCACGTCCGGCCGGTCGGGATAATAGGTGATGCGGCGGAAGCCCTCGGCCTCGCACTGCGTGCAGTAGTTTCCGCTCGACCGGTAGAGACCGGACAGCTGGGTGTTGGCCTGCGGATCGACCAGCGTTTCGATTTCCAGCGTGAACGGACCGTGCGGTGGCTGCGTGATGGTGAGACCGTCGCGCGTCGCAATGAAGTGGCCGGCTGGCACCGGCGTACCGTCGATCTTCAGAGAAACAAGCGTCAGCCCGTCGCCGTCGAGCGTCAGCGGAGCGGGGGCGCCGGCCGCGGGATTGGGCTTGAGCTTCAACGTCGCGCGCACCGGCGTCCGGGTCGGATGCAGCTTCACGTCGAGTTCGATGGTCTCCACCAGCCAATCGGGCGGCCGGTATTCGGACAGGCGAACAGGGCGGTGCTCTTCAGTGCGCATAAGGCCACTCGGTTGGATATGAAGCCCGGTCGATGCCAAGATAGTCGCGGGCGGTCATCTCGCCAGACTGCAGTGGCGGGGATAGCATGCCGTCCGCGGATTATCCCAGAAAAGGCGGACTATGACCGACCGTTTCGACATCGTTGTAGCCGGCGCCGGCCACAACAGCCTGGTTGCGGCGGCCTATCTCGCCAAGGCCGGTTATCGCTGCCTGGTGCTGGAGGGCCGCTCGGTGCTGGGCGGCAATGTGGTGACCGAGGAACTGACGCTGCCGGGCTTTCGCCACGATTCCTGCGGAACCGCCCACGTCATCCTGCAAGACAGTCCGATGATGCGAAACGACGAACTGGGGCTTGCCGACTACGGCCTTGAATACATCCATCCGGAGATCGTCTGCCACGCGCCGTTTCTCGATGGCAGTTGGCTGACGCAGTACCACGACATCGAGCGCACGGTTGAACAATTCGCCAAGTTCTCCAAGAAGGATGCCGCCGCCTACCGACGCATGCTCACGGAGTACGAGGCGGTCAAGCCGTTGTTCGATGCGGCGTCCTATACGCCGATCGGCTTCGGCAAGCCGGTCAACGACCGGCTGAGCGAGCATCCCGACGGCAAGAAATGGCTGCGTCGCCAGGCCCAGTCGGCCTGGGAGATAATCCGTGACAATTTCGAGGACGATCACTGCCGCTGCTTCATGCTCTGGATGGCATTCCAGACAGTGACCCCGCCGGAATGGCCGATGACCGGGCGGAACGCGTATTCGCTGGCTTGGGGCCGGCAGCGCTGGAGTTGGTGCGTGCCGAAGGGCGGCTCGGGGATGCTCACCGAGATTCTGGTCCGGCTGATCGAGGAGCATGGAGGCGTCGCACTGACCAACAAAATGGTGCGAAGCCTGATCGTCGAGAATGGCAAGTGCTCCGGCGTCGAATGCGCCGACGGCAGCTGCTACCGCGCCGACAAAGCGGTGCTCTCGACCATCCACATCAAGCATCTGATCGAGATGGCGCCGCGCGAGGCGTGGGCCGAAGACTTCGTCGACGGAGTCGAAACGTGGCAGGGCGGGCCGACGCTGTTCGTGCAGCATTACGCGACCAGCGTGCCGATGACGTTTCAGGGCGACGGTGGTCCGATCACGCCGATTGCCTGCGCCATGCTGTCGGAACCGACGCGGGCGCTGCGCATGGGGTACGACTTCGCCCGCGGTATCGCCAACGTGGAGGAGCCGGTGCTGCTGGCGGTCTCGCCTACGATCGGCGATCCGAGCCAGGCGCCGCCCGGCAAGCACA
>JAPLPD010000093.1 GCA_026400395.1 Alphaproteobacteria bacterium
AAAAGGGGACATTCTCATTGTGCGGAACGAGGGGACATTCTCATTGTGCGTTGACATGCAGCGGGCCATACAGCGGGCCGCCAAGCCAGGGAATGTCCCCGTGATATGAATGGCTTAAGGACGGCTGGAAGACGCAGCTATGTTATACTATAACATAAGCATGAGCGATCACGGCCACCACCACGATCACACCCATCATCACCACCACCATCCCGGCCGCGCGCATCCGCCGGCTGCGGTGCATCCGTCGATCCTGCGGCTGTCGGTGGTCGAGCGGTTCGGCATAGCGGCCGGACTGATCGCGCTGCTTTGGGCGGCGGCGTTCTGGGCGATGCGGTGAGCCGATGACCGAGCAGCTGCGTTTTCGCAATCTGACCCTTGGCTACGACCGGCACCCGGCCGTGCATCATCTCGATGGCGCAGTGCGGACTGGTTCGCTGACCGCGGTGATCGGTCCGAACGGTGGAGGCAAGTCGACGCTGTTCAAGGGCGTGGTCGGTGTGATCAAGCCGCTCGCCGGCCGCATCGAACGCAACGGCGTGCGGCCGCAGGACATCGCCTATCTGCCGCAGGTCGCCGACATCGACCGGAGCTTTCCGATCAGCGTCTACGACATGGTGGCGATGGGCCTGTGGCGCGGCAAAGGTCTGTTCGGCGGCATCGGCGCAAGCGATCGCGACACGGTCGAGGGTGCGATCGCGGCGGTGGGTCTGACCGGCTTCGAGCCGCGTCCGATCGGCACGCTGTCCGGCGGCCAGATGCAGCGCATGCTGTTCGCGCGCCTGATGCTGCAGGACGCCCGCGTAATCGTACTCGACGAACCGTTCAACGCCATCGACGCCAAGACCTGCGCGGACCTGCTCGATCTGGTCCGGTGCTGGCACACCGAGCAGCGCACGGTGCTGGCGGCGATCCACGACCTCGACATGGTGAAGGCGAACTTCCCCGACACTCTGTTGCTCGCCCGCGAACCGGTGGCCTGGGGCAAGACCGCCGAGGTGCTGACCGCCGACAACATGCTGAAGGCGCGGCGGATGTGTGAGGCGTTCGACGAGCAGGCGGAAGCCTGCGTGGTCGCGGCGTAGCCCCGTGCTCTTCGACACATTCATCGCCCCGTTCGCAGAATTCGAATTTATGCGCCGCGCGCTCGCGGGCACCTTCGCGCTCGCGTTTGGCGCCGCGCCGATCGGCGTGTTCCTGATGCTGCGGCGCATGAGCCTGATCGGCGACGCGATGGCGCATGCGATCCTGCCGGGCGCCGCGGTCGGCTTTATGATCGCGGGCCTGAGCCTGTTCGCGATGGCCGCCGGCGGGCTTATCGCTGGCTTCGTCGTCGCCGTCGGCGCGGGCCTGATCGCCCGCTCGACGCAGATCAAGGAGGATGCCTCGCTTGCGGCGTTTTTCCTGATCTCGCTAGCGCTCGGCGTCACGCTCGTCTCGGTGAAGGGCACCAACGTCGATCTGCTGCACTTTCTGTTCGGCTCGGTGCTGGCTATCGACGATCCGACGCTGCTGCTGATCGTCGGCATCGCGAGTCTGTCTCTGATCGTGCTCGCACTGATCTGGCGGCCCCTGGTGCTGGAGTGCGTCGATCCGGGATTCCTGCGCTCGGTCAGCCGCGCCGGCGGCCCGGCGCATATCGTGTTCCTGGCGTTGGTGGTGATGAACCTCGTCGGAGGATTTCAGGCGCTCGGGACGCTGCTCGCGGTGGGCATCATGATGCTGCCGGCGGTGACCGCGCGGTTCTGGGCGCGCGATATCACCGGCATGATCGGCTGCGCTATCGGTAGCGCTGCGGCGTCCGGCTGGGCAGGACTGTTGGTGTCCTATCATTTCAACCTGCCGTCCGGCCCGGCCATCATCTTGGTCGCCGGCGCGCTCTACGCGATGTCGGTTTTGTGCGGGCCGGTCGGTGGCCTGATCTGGCTCGCTTTGCCGCAGAAGCACCTGGAAGCGTGATGAAATGCTGACCCGCAGAAATCTCATCGTTACCGCGCTCGCAGCGTTGCTCAGCAGTGCGCCGGCATGCGCACAGGACAAGCTCAACGTTGCCGCCACCTTTTCGATCCTCGGCGATCTTGTGAAGAATGTCGGCGGCGACCGGATCGCCGTCACCACACTGGTCGGCCCGGACAGCGATGCGCATGTGTTCTCGCCAACGCCGGCGGATGCGAAGAAGCTCGCAGCCGCCAAGATCGTGTTCGTCAATGGCCTCGGCTACGAGGGTTGGATCGCGCGGTTGGTCAAGGCTTCCGGCACGAAAGCCCCGGCCGTGGTCGCCAGTACGGGCGTCAAGTCTCGAAAGATGGAAGACGATCACCATCCCGGCCGGATGGTGACTGACCCGCACGCCTGGCAGTCGGTCGTTAACGTAAAGATCTATGTCGCCAATATTCGCGACGGTCTGGCCGCGGCCGACCCCGCGAACAAGAGTGCCTACGCGGCCAACGCCAATGCCTATCTTGGCAAGCTCGACGCGCTTGAGCTTGAAGTGAAAGCTGCCATTGAAAAAATTCCGGCCGGCCGCCGCCGCATCATCACCACCCATGACGCGTTCGGCTATTTCGGCCAAGCCTACGGTATGGAGTTCATCTCGCCCGAAGGCGTATCGACAGACGCCGAGCCCTCGGCCAAGGAGGTCGCCCGGATCATCGGCCAAATCAGGACGCAAAAAATCCCCGCAGTGTTCATGGAGAACGTGACCGACCCAAGACTGATGCAGCAGATTGCCAAGGAGACCGGCGCAAAGGTCGGCGGCACGCTGCATTCCGACGCGCTGTCCGGGCCGGACGGCGGCGCCGCGACCTACATCGACATGATGCGCGGCAACGTCCGCGAACTGACCAAGGCGCTCGCGCCCTAGTTCTTCACCATTCCAAGCGCGGTGAGCAGCCGCTTTTTGTCTTCGACATCCTTTTTCAGGTTCGCCGCGAAACCGGCGCTGTCGGCAAAGTAGTCGCTCGGCTGGAGTGTGCTCTTGACGATGCGCTGGAAAGGCTCGCTGTCTTTCGCTGCGATGCAGGCCGCTTCGAGCTTGTTCTTGATGTCCGCGGGCAGGCCGGCTGGTGCATAGAGCCCGCCGATGCTGAGCGGCGCGACGTTGAAGCCCTCCTCCTTCACGGTGGGGACGTCGGCGATCGCCGGGTTTCGCTTCTCTGCAAAAAGCGCGGGCATGACGAGGCCGCTGTTAGCCGCGGCGGTCAGCGGCGCCACGGCGAATTCGATCTGGCCGGCGATCGTCATCTGGATCGACTCGGCGGGCCCCCGGAACGGCACCCGGTTGAACGGCACCTTGGCGATCTGTGACAGTTCTTCCATCGACAGGTGCGGGATCGTGCCGAGGCCGGGGATGCCGTAGTTCAGGCCGCCGTCCTTGGCCTTGCTTGCCGCAAGGAGGTCAGCCACGGACTTGTAGGTGCCGGGCCGCGTTACGATCACCTGGTCGTTCTTGAAGGTCTGGCAGATTGGCGTGAACGAGTCCGCCGTGTAGCCGGTCTGCCGTTCGGTGAGGGGCTGCACCGTGATCGAGAAGGCCGCGCCGTGCATCAGCGTGTAGCCGTCGGGCTTGGCGCGGGCCACCTCGGCGGTGCCGAGGATGCTGCTGCCGCCCGCCTTGTTCAGCACCACGAAGCGCTGGCCGAACTGCGCGCCCATTGAGTCGGTCAGGACGCGGCCGAGGATGTCGGCCGACGACCCCGGCGTGGACGGCACGATCAGTTCGATGACCCGGTCCGGATAGCCCTGCGCGGCGGCGCTGTCGGCCAGTGCGAGCGTGGCCGCAGCGATTGCGGCGATCGATACCCGGCGTGTCGTCATAGCTGCCTCCCCGGATTGCTTCCCACGACGATAGCGGAGGGGGCAATCGGCTCCTAGGGGCGCTCCATGGGGCAGGGCGTCGCGCATCCATGCGCAACCAGGGGGATCAAGAGGGTTTTTGCCGGCGCTTGGATCGCCTATATAGCGGGTTCAGTGGAGGCTGCCCTTATGTCATCCGAGCCCGTTTCAACCGAAAAGCTCCCCGTTACCGTGCTGACCGGGTATCTCGGCGCCGGCAAGACCACCTTGCTCAACCGCATCCTGTCCGAGCCGCACGGCAAGAAATACGCCGTGATCGTCAACGAGTTCGGCGAGATCGGCATCGACAACGAGCTGGTCGTCGGCGCTGACGAGGAAGTGTTCGAGATGAACAACGGCTGCATCTGCTGCACCGTGCGCGGCGACCTGATCCGCATCATCGAGGGCCTGATGCGGCGGAAGGGCAAGTTCGACGCCATCATCGTCGAGACCACGGGCCTGGCCGACCCTGCTCCGGTGGCGCAGACCTTCTTTGTCGACGAGAACGTCGGCCGGCGGACCAAGCTCGATGCGGTGGTGACCGTTGCCGATGCGAAGTGGCTGAAGGACCGGCTGAAGGACGCGCCCGAGGCCAAGAACCAGATCGCCTTCGCCGACGTCATCCTGCTCAACAAGACCGATCTCGTCACCGACGCCGAGCTGCGCGAGGTCGAGGCGCGCATCCGCGCTATCAATCCTTATGCCAAGCTGCACCGCACCCAGCGTTCGCAGATTCCGCTCGACGAAATTCTCGGCCGCAACGCCTTCGATCTCGACCGCATCCTCGACATCGAGCCGGAATTCCTGCACGTGTCGGAGCACGACCATGACCATGACCATGCGCATGGCCATGATCACGGGCACGATCATTCCCACGACCACGGCGGGCTGAAGCACTATCACGACGAAGACATGCAATCGTTCTCGCTCAGGACCGACAAGCCGCTGAGCGCCGACAAATTCTTCCCCTGGATTCAGAAGCTGGTCGCCGAGGACGGCCCGGCCATCCTGCGGTGCAAGGGTATCCTGAACTTCAAGGATGACCCGGATCGCTTCGTGTTTCAGGGCGTACACATGATCCTCGACGGCGACCATCAGCGGGCCTGGAAGGACGGCGAGAAGCGGGACAGCAAGCTTGTCTTCATCGGCCGCAATCTTCCGGAAGACAAAATCCGCAAGGGTTTTGACACCGTGTTTGCGTGAGCACCTTCAGCGTCATGCCCGGGCTTGACCGGGCATCCATCGTTGAAAAATCTTTCTCGTTTTGATGGATTGCCGGGTCTGGCCCGGCAACGGCGTTGTATCGGATGACTGACACACAGCCCAACACCCCCTCTGTCGTTGAACGTACGCGCGCGGTCTCCGCGGGCGCGCCGGTCGTTGCCGCGCATTTTCTCGGACGCACCGCTGTGCTGGTGCTCGGCGAAGAGGCGGTGGTGCTGGTTGCCGACAAGGGCGACGAGACACGGCTGCCGGTCCATGGAGGCGGCATCCTGTCGGCCGCGACCAACGGCATCTGCGTCGTCACCGGCGGCGACGACGGCAAGGTGTTCGCCACGGATGCCAGGGGTGAGAGCCGGCTGGTCGCCACCGACGCCAAGCGCCGCTGGATCGACCACGTGGCCGCGGGCCCCGATGGCGCGGTGGCCTGGTCGGCGGGCAAGCAGGCATTCGTCGCGGCCGGCAAGGCCGAGCCGCGCGCCATCGAGGTGCAGTCCACCGTCGGCGGGCTGTCGTTCGCGCCGAAGGGCGTGCGGCTCGCAGTCGCCCACTACAACGGCGTGTCGATGTGGTTTCCGAACGCCCAGGCCGCGCCCGACGTGCTGGAGTGGAAGGGCTCGCATCACCACGTCGCTTTCAGTCCGAACGGGCAGTTCGTGGTGACGGCGATGCAGGAGCCGGCGCTGCACGGCTGGCGCATCGTCGATGCCAAGCACATGCGGATGTCGGGCTATTCGGCGCGCGTGCGCTCGTTCGGCTGGACCGTCGGCGGCAAGTGGCTCGCAACGGCCGGGTCCGAACAACTCGTGCTCTGGCCGTTCCAGAGCAAAGAGGGGCCGATGGGCAAGCAGCCCAAGATGTTCGCAGCCTTCGCCGTGCGCGCCACCACGGTCGCCTGCCATCCCAAGCAGGAGGTTGTCGCGGTCGGCTACGCCGACGGCACCGTGCTGCTGGTGCGGA
The DNA here is from genome assembly GCA_026400395.1 of Alphaproteobacteria bacterium. Classification (GTDB taxonomy): domain Bacteria; phylum Pseudomonadota; class Alphaproteobacteria; order Rhizobiales; family Xanthobacteraceae; genus Z2-YC6860. The sequence continues at coordinate 6,016 of JAPLPD010000093.1, forward strand.
CCGAAGACGGCGCCGAGGTGCTGGGCAAGGGGCCGGGCGCCGGGCCGGTTACAGCGCTCGGCTGGGATACCGCCGGCACGCTGCTGGCGTTCGGCACCGAGGCAGGTGAAGCGGGCGTGATTGACTTGGGGTAACGACGGTTGGTGTGCCTGGCGCAAACCTCTCGTTCGTCATTGCCGGGCTCGACCCGGCAATCCAGCTTCAAAAAGTTTCTTAGAGATGGCCCCCGGGTTAAGCCCGGGGTGACGGCGGAATTCGGGGCCGCGCTTTATGGTCACCGCACCAGCACGTTGCGGAACTGCCACGGATCACTGGTGTCGATGTCTTCGGGAAATAGGCCCGGACGGCCCGCGAGCGGAGTCCATTCGGTGTAGAACCCTTTCACCGGACCGAGATACGGCCGCTGGATTTCCAGCAAGCGATGGAAGTCCATCTCGTCGGCCTCGACAATTCCCGCGTTTGGGTTCTCAAGCGCCCAGACCATGCCGCCGATTATGGCGGAAGTCACTTGGAGCGCCGTGGCGTTCTGGTAGGGCGCAAGCCTCCGCGTTTCCTCGATGGAGAGTTGCGAGCCGAACCAATAGGCGTTCTTGCCATGGCCGTAGAGCAACACGCCGAGTTCGTCGATGCCATCGACGATTTCATCCTCTTCGAGGATATGGTGATTCTCCTGCATCTTGCCGGAGCCGAACGTCTCGTGCAGCGACAGCACCGCGTCGTCGGCCGGATGATAGGCGTAGTGGCAGGTTGGTCGGTAGACCACCGCGCCCGAAGCGTCGCGCACGGAGAAATAGTCGGAGATCGAGATCGACTCATTGTGGGTGACGAGAAAGCCGTATTGCGCACCGCGCGTCGGACACCAGCTGCGCACGCGCGTATTGGCGCCGGGCTGCAGAAGGTAGATCGCGGCGCCGGAGCCGGTCTCGTGGGTGTGCGCGTTCGCTGGCATCCACTGTTCATGGGTGCCCCAGCCGAGTTCGGCAGGCTGCATGCCTTCCGACAAAAATCCTTCGACCGACCAGGTGTTGACGAACACCCCCGGAGGTTTCGGATACTTGCAGCGTTGCGTGTCGCGTTCGGCGATGTGGATGCCCTTTACGCCGGTCTGGCGCATCAGGTCCGCCCACTCAGCCTTGGTCTTCGGTTCGCGGGCGTTGATTCTCATATCCGAGGCGACATCGAGCAGTGCCTGTTTGACGAAAAACGAAACCATGCCGGGGTTGGCGCCGCAGCAGGAAACCGCGGTCGTGGAGCCGGGACGACGGGCCTTTTTTGCGGCGAGTGTGTTCTCGCGCAGCGCGTAGTTGGAGCGCGCGGCCGGTCCCTTCGAAGAATCGAAATAGAAGCCGAGCCACGGCTCGTTGACCGTGTCGATATAGAGCGCGCCAAGCTCGTTGCAGAGTTCCATGATGTCGGTCGAACCCGTATCGACCGACAGGTTGACGCAGAAGCCTTGGCCGCCGCCGTCGGTTAGCAGCGGCGTGAGCAGTTCGCGATAATTGTCCTTGGTCAGTCCCTTCTGAATAAAGCGCGCGCCGTGCGTTTCGCAGAACGCCTTGCGGCCCTCGTCCTTCGGGTCGAGCACGGTGATGCGCGACTTGTCATACTGGAGATGGCGCTCGAGCATCGGGAGCGTGCCTTTGCCGATGGAGCCGCAACCGACCATCACGATGGGGCCCGTGATGCGGCCGTATATGGGATGGATTGCCATGGTTTCTCGCTCCCGAACGGGTCGTCATATCCGCCAAATTTGACAGACGGAATACCGACCGCGCGGAAATCCGCGTGGTCGGGGCCGGCTATGATGACAGGCTTATGCCGCCTGCGGCTGCGATATCCCGCCGAGGACGGCGTCCAGCGGCTTGCGGGCCCGCTTGGCCGGGGCTTGAACGTGGCCGCGGGCACCTGCGAGCGCGTCAGACCGCAGCTCAAGACCGAGCAGACGGGACTTGTCGGCAAGCCCCGGCAGCCAAAGGCCGCCGGTCTTCTCGGCCGAGAAGCCGAAGCGGCCGTAGTACGGCGCGTCGCCGACGAGCAGCACAGCCCGGTGGCCACGGCGGGCCGCCGTCCGGAGTGCGTGGCGCATCAGTTCGGCGCCGATGCCGCGGCAGCGCTGGTCCGGATCGACGGCAAGCGGGCCGAGCAGCAGGGCGGGGCATTCCGCACCGGCCGAGACATCCCACAGCCGGACGGTGCCGATGACGCGGCCGCCGTCGATGGCGACAAAGGACAGCGCCGCCGCGCGGCCGGCGCGCAGACGCTGCGACGGCTTCTCGAAACGCACCGGTCCATAGGCGGCGTCGAGCAGCATCTCGCGGGCCGCCGTATCGGACGCCTTCTCCTGACGAATGGTGACCATGGCACTCTCCCAGCATTCCTTGTCCCTTCCCGGCTCAGGGAAGGGTTGGGGAGGCGCGCGCAGGCTTCCCCTGCAAGCAGGGGAAGCCGCGACGCGGTTGTCGACGTCAGATGTGGATGGTCTTCAGCGGCGAGAAGCCGTTGAAGGCGACGGCGGCGTAGGTCGACGTGTAGGCGCCGGTGCCTTCGATCAGCACCTTGTCGCCGATCTCCAGGCTGACCGGGAGATCGTACGGGCGCTTTTCGTAGAGCACGTCCGCGCTGTCGCACGTCGGGCCGGCCAGGACGCAAGGCGCCACCGCGTCCCCGTCCCGCGGCGTGCGGATCGGGTAACGGATCGACTCGTCCATCGTCTCGGCCAGGCCGCCGAACTTACCCAGATCGAGGTAAACCCAGCGAACCTCGTCCTCGTTGCTCTTCTTGGAGACGAGAACGACCTCGGCCTCGATGATGCCGGCGTTGCCGACCATGCCGCGGCCCGGCTCGATGATGGTTTCCGGGATCCGGTTGCCGAAGTGCTTGCGGAGTGCGCGGAAGATCGCCGAGCCATAGGATTTCACCGTCGGCACGTTCTTCAGGTACTTGGTCGGGAATCCGCCGCCGAGGTTGACCATCGACAGGTTCATCCCACGCTCGCCGCACTCGCGGAAAACGCCGGCAGCCGACGCCAACGCACGGTCCCAGGCATGAACGTTGTTCTGCTGGGAGCCGACGTGGAACGAGATGCCGTGCGCGACGAGGCCAAGCTTATGGGCGTGCTCAAGCACGTCCGCGGCCATTGCGGGCTCGCAGCCGAACTTGCGCGACAGCGGCCACTCCGCCCCGACGCAGTCGGAGAGGATGCGGCAGAACACCTGCGAGCCGGGGGCCACGCGGGCGATCTTCTCGACCTCGGCCTTGCAGTCAACGGCATAGAGCCGCACGCCGAGGGCGTAGGCCCGCGCGACGTCACGCTCCTTCTTGATGGTGTTGCCATAGCTGATGCGGTCAGCCGAAGCGCCCGCCGCCAACGCCATCTCGATCTCGGGGACCGAGGCGGTGTCGAAACAGGAGCCGAGCTTGGCCAGCAACGCCAGCACCTCCGGGGCGGGGTTCGCCTTGACGGCGTAGAACACCCGGGTGTCCGGCAGAGCCTTGGCAAAGTTCTGGTAGTTGGTCCGAACGACGTCGAGATCGACGACGAGGACCGGATCGTTGTCCTGACCGCTTTCGCGGCGGGTCTTCAAGTATTCACGGATGCGAGCAGTCATTGCTTCACGCTCCCCAAGTCGGGACGGCAACGCCGTCTGTTGTGATGCGGTTTATCGAGGACCAGCCCTGGTGCGCGATGGGGACGCACTTCCGGCGTGGACGCTCTCAAACCGCTTCAGTCTGCCTTGGATTGGATTGGGGAGACCCCGCACCGCACTGCTGGCAAGGATGGACAAGCCTCTTCGGTGACCCGAGCCGGTGGTGGAGACCGGCGAAAGACCAGAGAAGCCCGCTCCGTCGTTGCTATAAGCCGCGTCCTCTGCGGAGAGCAGAGTGTGCTGGTTTCGCCTCCAGCTGCCGATCAGATGTCTTGAAGAGCTTTCGCTCCCCAGGCGGCTGGCCGGCCTCTTGTCCGGCTACCTACCGATCGACACACGGCCACAGGCACGTGCGAAATTGGGCAAGCATCGAAATAATATATCTGCGACGAGAGTCAACACCTTTGAGCGCGCAAGCGGTGTGAGACCCCAAAATAAAGTGCGCGAGCCTTAAGAAAGTTTTTGGAAAGAGTAAATCAGCGCTGCGCTGATCGTGCGAGTGCCGCTCGCCGCGTCTTGCTCCGCCTTCGGTGTCGCCGCTGTCAGCCTTCGGTGAACGGCTCGATGCGGCGCGCGTTGAGGACGAAGCGCACCATGACGACGACGCCGAGCAGGAAGAAGATCGCCTGCAGTGTGTGGACGCCGTACCCGCCAAGCTCAATGTGGAACAGGTTGGCGAACGCCCAGCCAGCGGCGAAGGCCGCGCCGAACACCTCGGCGCCGATCAGGATCGCCGCGCTCATCACGGTGAGCACGTTGAGCCAGAGGATGCGGCGGCCTTGCGGTGCGGTTGCGGCGTTCATGAGTCGTCCTTGGGTCGTCCCTGCGGCGTGTTGGCGGGCGCAATGTCCCCGATATGGGCGGCAGGATCAAGGCCGGCAATGCCGCGTTTATGCGGCAAATGCAGCCTTTTGCTCTCCATCCCCGCGGTCAGGCGTCTTTCATGGTCCGGCGCTCGATCTCGATGAGGCGTTCGAGGCCGGTGACGCGGTGCGCGGCCTTCATCTCCTTCTCGGCGCCGCCGGCTCCGAGGAACGGGTCCAGCGTGTCGTTCGCCAGGCACTCGTAGGACTGCCGGACCGCCTTCACCATCGCCGCGAAGGCCGTTCCCGACGAGGCGGCAAGCCGGTAGCCCATCTTGGCCATCTCGACCTTGCTGATCGGGAAGGTCGAGAAGCCGTCCGGCGGTGCGAAGGTCATCAGCGGCGCCGGCAGCCGCTCGGCGATGAAGCGAATTTCCTCGGGCTTGCGTCCCCAGAGGAAGAGCATGTCGGCGCCGGCCTTCTTCATAGCCTCGGCCCGGCGCAATGCGTCGTCCATGCCCTCGACGCGGAGTGCGTTGGAGCGTCCGACGATCAGCAGATCGGGGTTGGTGCGGGCGGCGACAGCCTCCCGGATTCGGTCGGCGGCCAGGCCGATCGGCACCAGATGGTCGATGCCGACGTGGTGTTCGACCCGCCGCGGCAGCACCTGGTCCTCGATTTCAATGCACTGGACGCCGGCGGCCTCCGACATGGCGACGGTGCGGTGCATGTGGACCGGATCGCCCCAGCCGCCACCGGCGTCGAGCACGACCGGAATCGGAGTGACGGTGCGGATGTCCACCACCACCTGGATCATCTCGGTGAGCGACAGGCCGGCCTCGGTGACGCCTTTGTACCAGCCGAGCGAGCCGCCACTGAGATAAGCCGCCTTGAATCCCGCCAGCGCGGCCATCTGCGCCATGATCGGGTTGAGCGCGCACGGCGCAACGATGAGGTCCGGGCCGTTGATGAGGTCCTTGAGCTTTTGCACTGACGCCTCCCATTCCACCGCCGTCATGCCCGGCCTTGTGCCGGGCATCGACGTCTTTCTACTGTGTTCTAAAGGCGTGGATGGCCGGGACAAGCCCGTCCATGACGCTGAGACATGGGAGGCTAGCCTGGCCAAGCTTAAAGTGATGTGTGCGCGCTCGATGCATGTGGCGGTGGGAGATCTCGGCAAGGCGTTCGCCTCTGCCTCCGGCCATGAGATCGCGTTCGACTTCGGCACCGTCGGCGTTCTGCAGGCCAAGCTCGACGCCGGTGAGACCGCCGACGTGGTGATTCTCGGGGGGCCCGGCATCGACAAGCTGGAGAAGGCCGGCGCGCTGGCCGGTGGCTCGCGCAAGCCCGTGGCCCGGACCTACATCGCCGTCTGCATCCGCGCGGGCGCGCCGAAGCCGGATTTTGCCACGCCGGAGGCGTTCAAGCGGCTCCTAGAGGGGGCCGGCGCCATCGCCACCAGCGATCCGGCGGTCGGTGGGTCGGCGGCGGTCTATGTTCCGGTGGTGTTCGAGCGGCTCGGCATCGCGGATGTGATGAAGCCCAAGAACCTACTGCAGCAGAATGGCGTCGAGGTCGCCCGCCGCGTGGTCGAGGGCAAGGCTGATTTCGGACTGACGCTTTCGGGCGAAGTCGCCTCGGTGCCGGGCGCCGTGATCGCCGGTCCGCTGCCGCCGCCGTTCGGCCAGGACACCCTTTATGTTGCGGCGGTGATGGGCACGAGTGCCGCGAAGGATTCGGCCGCGGCGTTCATCGCGGCGCTGACCGGACCGGATACGCGGGCGGCCTGGACCCGGACGGGGTTCGAACTGCCGGATTAGCGAAAGCTGCCGTGCCGGTGCATCGTGCCGCCTTGAGTCGCCTCGGAGGACGCAATGCAGAAGAACAGCGGCAAGAAGAAAGAGAAGTGCAAGAACTGCGAAGGCAAGGGTCTGGTCAAGAACGGCGACAAGAAGATGAAATGCCAGCGCTGCGGCGGGACCTGATTCAAGCCATCGTCCGGGCGGCCGGAGTAGCCGTCGTCAATCCACCTTCAGGCCGCTCGCCTTTACGGGCTTCGCACACTTCTCGATTTCGGCATTGATGAACGTCCGCAGATATTGCGGGCTTCGGCGGTTGGGGGCGGCTGCGATCAGCCCGAGAGCGTCGAGCCGGCTGCGGGACGCCGGGCGATCGAGCGCCTGGCTGACCGCCTTGTTGAGTTTGGCGACCATCTCCGGCGTCGCGCTTTTCGGCAAAAGGATTGCGTTCCAGGCCGACACGTCGAAGTCCTTCAGTCCCTGCTCATCGGCGGTCGGAAGGTCGGGCAGGAGCGGCGTGCGCTCCCGCGCCAGCATGGCGATCGGCTTGACCTGGCCTTGCTTCGCCGCCGCCACCCCGATCGAGACGTAGTTGCAGATGTAGTCGATGCGGCCGGCGATCACATCGGCGAACGCCGGCCCGCCGCCACGGTACGGAACGTGGGTCACATCGACCCCCATCATCTGGTTCAGCATGACGCAACTGATGTGCGACGAGGTCCCGGTGCCGCCGGACGAGAACGTCATCTTGTCGTGGTTCGCCTTGGCATAGGCAATGAACGCCGCCAGGTTGTCCGGCGGCAAGTCCTTCCTGGTCATCAGCAGAAGCGGCGCGTCGGCGACGAAAATCACCGGCTGGAAGTCGTTGGCGGGGTGGTACGGCGGCTTCGCGTGCATCGAATGGCCGATGGCGTGGGTGCCGATCGAGGCGAGCACGAACATGTGGCTGTCGGCCGCCGCCTGCGACACCCGGAGCGAGCCGGTCATTCCGCCGCCGCCCGGCACGTTCTCGATGATGATCGGCTGCCCCAGCGTTTCGCCGAGAGCGGGCTGCAGGATGCGCGCCAGCGAATCCATCGGCCCGCCGGCGGCGAAAGGGACCACCATGGTCACCGGCCGTGTCGGCCAATCCTGAGCAGCGGCACTGGTGGCGAAAATTGCGAATGCTGCGCCAACGCTCAGCAGCTTGCGATAACCCATGAAAGCTCCCGGCGGTGCTTGCCGAGGGTGTCCCGGCGGGACGATATTACCGGCCAGGGACGAAACGAAAAGGTGAGGGTTATGTTCAAACGACGACATAGGGTCGCGGCCGGCGCGTTGCTGGCGGCTTGTCTGGGTTTTGGGCCGTCCGCGTTCGGCCAGGCGTATCCGACGCGCACCATCACCATCCTCACGCCGTTCGCCGCGGGTTCGGTCACCGACGCGGCCGCCCGCGTGGTGGCGCAGGCTCTGTCGGAGACGCTGGGTCAGCCGGTCGTGGTGGAAAATCGCCCCGGCGCAGGCGGCATGTTGTCGGCCAGCGCCGTCGCGCGCGCGCCCAACGATGGCTACACGCTCCTTCTGACCACCAACTCGACCCATTCGGTGGTCTACGGTCTGTACAAGAGCGTGCCCTACGACCCGATCAAGGACTTCACGCCGATCGCGCGCATCGGCAGCTTTCCGTCCTACATCGGCGTCACCCCGGACAAGCCTTACCAGTCGATCAAGGACCTCGTCGCATTCGCCAAGGCCAATCCCGGCAAGCTGTCGTATGGCGTTGGCAACAGCACCACGCAAATCGTCATGGAAGCGCTGAAGAAGCGCACCGGCGTCGACATCGTCAAAGTGCCGTACCGCAGCAATCCGATGGTGATGACCGATCTGCTCGGCGGCCAGATCCAGGTCATGGTGCCCGATTTCAACACCGGCATGCCGCAGGTCAAGGCCGGCAAGGTCAACGCGCTCGCGGTGCTGACGCGGGAGCGCAATCCGGCGTTGCCGGATGTGCCGACGCTGAGCGAGACGGTGATGCCGGGCTATCACATCCTCGCCTGGGCCGGGATGTTCGGCCCGGCCGGGATGCCGCCGGAGGCGGTGAAAGCTCTGGCGGGTGCGGTGCAGAAGGCGCTCGACAACCCGGAGGTGCGCAAGCGCTTCGCCGGGGCTGGAACCGACATCTACTGGAGCGGGCCGGAGGCGTTCACCGAATTCGTCAAGACCGAGCTGGTGAGTTGGACCGCGATGATCAAAGAGGCGGCGATCGAGCCGGAGTGAGCGTTCGGAACCAAGTCCGGTTGATGCGTTGTGCCCCTTGAATCGGCAACCGGACACCCCAATTGTATCCGGACAGTTTCCACGGCCTTGGCCGTGGCCCCACTCAAGGTGCCGCTTTACCGCGGATGTACCGGAAGGCCGTGCGCCGGGAGTGGGGAAGCTGATCGAGTGACGTGCCCGCCCGGCTTGCCGGTGCGGGCCGTTTGCTTTTTGGGGGGTGGCCTGATCTCCACGTCATTCCGGGCGAGCGGCGGGAATCCGTATGCCCCGTGCCGCATCTTATATTATGACTGAGATCATCGGCGCTGGCGCTTGGCGCTCAGCCGGACGCGGAGATGTCATGATTGAACCATCGAATCCCTTCTTCGACACCTGGTCCACGCCATTCGGCGCGCCGCCGTTCTCGCGGATCAAGTCCGAGCACTTCATGCCGGCCTACGAGCGCGCCTTCGCCGAGCACGAGGCCGAAATCGCCGCGATCGCCGGACAGACAGCGCCGCCGACCTTCGAGAACACCGTCGTCGCGCTGGAGAACGCCGGCCGCGCTCTGCAGCGCGTCGATGACGTGTTTGGCCAGCTTGTCGGCACCGACAGCAACGACACTCTGCTGCGGATCGAGCGCGACATCTCGCCTCGCACCGCTGCGCATTGGAACAAGGTGCGGATGCACGAGGGCCTGTTTGCCCGCATCGACGCGCTTTACCGGGCGCGTGAAAGTCTCGGCCTCACGCCGGAGCAGACCCGCGTGCTGGAGCGGCATCACACGAAGCAACGCCGCGAAGGCGCGGCGCTCGATCCGTCCAAGAAGCAGCGCCTCGCGGTCATCGTCGAGCGGCTGGCCTCGCTCGGCACCGCGTTCAGCCAGAACGTATTGGCTGACGAGCAGTCCTACACGATGGAGCTTGGCCCCGACGATCTCGCCGGCCTGCCGGATTTCCTGATCGAGGCGGCCAAGGCTGCCGCCGACGAGCGTGGCATCAAGGACAAGCACATCATCACGCTGTCGCGCTCCAGCGTCGAGCCGTTCCTGCAGTTTTCGTCGCGGCGCGACCTGCGCGAGAAGGCGTTCCGCGCCTGGATCGCCCGCGGCGACAACAACGGTGCGACCGACAACAAGGCGATCATCGCCGAGACCATGGCGTTGCGCGCCGAGCGCGCCAAGCTGCTCGGCTATCCGTCGTTCGCGCATTACCGCCTCGACGACGCCATGGCGAAGACGCCGGAGGCGGTGCGCGGCCTGCTCGAAAAGGTCTGGAAGCCCGCGCGCAAGGCGGCGCTTGCCGACCGTGACGCGTTGCAGGCGCTGATCGCGGAGGAGGGCGGCAACTTCAGGGTCGCCGCCTGGGATTGGCGCTATTACGCCGAGAAGCTGCGCGCCCGCCGATGTGCCTTCGAGGAATCCGAGGTCAAGCCGTACTTCCAGCTCGACCGTGTCATCGAGGCGGCGTTTTACGGCGCGCAGAAGCTGTTCGGCCTGACGTTCCAGCCGGTCGATGTGCCGGTGTGGCATCCCGACGTGCGGTCGTGGGAGGTGCGCGGCCCGGACGGCAACCACATCGGCATTTTCTACGGCGACTATTTCGCCCGCCCGAGCAAGCAGGGTGGCGCCTGGATGAGCACCTTGCGCGATCAGGAAAAGCTGACCGGCAATGTGCGCCCGCTCGTTCTCAACGTGATGAACTTCAACAAGGGCGATCCGACGCTGCTCTCGTTCGAGGATGCGCGCACGCTGTTCCACGAGATGGGCCATGGGCTGCATGGGCTGTTGTCCAACGTCACCTATCCCACCGTTTCATGCACCAGCGTGCTGACCGACTGGGTTGAGTTGCCGTCGCAGCTCTACGAGCACTGGTTCGAGCAGCCGGAGGTGCTGCGCAAGTTCGCGCGCCACTACAAAACCGGCGAGCCGATCCCCGAGGGGCTGGTGCAGAAGCTGATGGCGGCGAAGAACTTCGACCGCGGCTGCCAGACCCTGGAATACATTTCGTCGGCGCTGGTCGATCTCGATCTGCATCTGCTGCCGTCCGCCGAGGGCCTCGACGTCAACGCCTTCGAGAAGATGACGCTCGACCGCATCGGCATGCCGGAGGAGGTCGCGATGCGGCACCGTCCGCCGCACCACACCCATGTGTTCTCCGGCGGCTACTACGCCTCGGCCTACTACAGCTACATGTGGTCCGAGGTGCTCGACGCCGACGCCTTCGCGGCCTTCGAGGAGACCGGCGACATCTTCAACCCCGAGGTGGCGCGCAGGCTCTATCAGAACGTGCTGTCGACCGGCGGTTCGCGCGATCCGGCCGAACTCTATGTCGCGTTCCGCGGCCGGCTGCCCACCGCCGACGCCTTGCTGAAGAAGCGCGGCTTCCTCGACGCCACCGCAGCGGCATGACCGAGCTTCACACCGCCGGCCATCGCAGAGGCGTCGTTTGCGCGCCGCACTCAGCCACCGCCGAGGTTGGCCGCGCCATCCTGGGCGAAGGCGGCAACGCGCTCGAGGCGATGGTGGCGATGGCGGCGAGCATCGCCGCCGTCTATCCGCACATGAACCACCTCGGTGGCGATGGCTTCTGGCTTGTCCGCGAGCCGAACAAGCGCGTGCGGGCGATCATGGCCGCGGGTCCGGCCGGTTCGCTCGCCAAGCCCGCGCTTTACCGCGAGCACGAGACGATCCCGCCGCGCGGGCCGCTGGCGGCGCTCACGGTGCCCGGCGCCGTCGGTGGATGGAAGCTGGCGATCGAAGCCGCGCGCGCCGTCGGCGGCAAGGGCCTGCCGCTCGAGTTGCTGCTGCACGCGGCGATCGGCCAGGCGCGTGACGGTTATGTGGTGGCGAAGAGTCAGGCGCAACTGACGGCGGAAAAGCTCGCCGAGTTGAAGGGCGTGCCGGGCTTTGCCGCGACGTTTCTGCCCGACGGCAAGCCCCCCGAAACCGGCACGAAGCTCAAGCAGAGCGCGCTCGCCTTCACCCTCGATCATCTGGCCCGGAACGGCTTCGACGATTTCTACAGGGGCGATGTCGGCCGCGAGATTGCCGCCGACCTCGAGCGAATCGGCAGCCCCGTCACCCGCGACGATCTGAGGCACTATCACGCCAGCATCGCCGAGCCGCTGAGTGTGAAACTCAACGCCGGCACGATCTACAACACGCCGCCGCCGACGCAGGGGCTGGCCTCGCTGATCATCCTCGCGCTCTACGAGCGGATGGGTATGCGCGAAGCCGACAGTTTTGAATTCGCCCACGGTCTGGTCGAGGCGACCAAGCGTGCGTTTCGCATCCGCGACCGCGTCATCACCGATCCGACACGGGTGCCGCAGCCGCCGTCGGAATTCCTCGACGCGAAGTTCCTCGATGCCGAGGCGCGCAAGATCGATCCGCGCCGGGCCGCGCGATGGCCGGCGCCACCGGGCGAGGGCGACACCGTCTGGATGGGGGCCGCGGATTCGTCCGGCCTCACGGTTTCCTACATCCAGTCGATCTACTGGGAGTTCGGCTCCGGTTGCGTGCTGCCCAAGACCGGCGTGCTGATGCAGAACCGCGGCTCGAGCTTCTCGCTCGATCCGAAGGCGCTGAACGCGCTGGCGCCCGGCAAACTTCCGTTCCACACGCTCAATCCGGCGCTCGCCGTGCTGCGCGACGGCCGCATTATGGCCTACGGCACGATGGGCGGCGATGGCCAGCCGCAGTCGCAGGCCATGATCTTCGCGCGTCATGTGCTGCACGGCATACCGCTGGACAAGGCGATCGCAGCGCCTCGCTGGCTGCTGGGCCGCACCTGGGGCTCGACTCACACCAATTTGCGAATGGAGTCGCGATTCGACGGCCATCTGATCGACCGGATGATGTCAGCCGGTCACGATGTTGATGTGCTGCCGGACGCCTATTCCGACACCATGGGCCACGCCGGCGCGGTGGTGATCCATCCCAGCGGCATGCTGGAGGGCGCGCACGATCCGCGCGCCGATGGCGGCGCGGCGGGACTCTAACCGGCGGCGATGCGGATCGGCTTGCGGCAGGTCGACGGATTGATCTGGCACCACTTGGCGAACATGCTGCCCGGCCGCGCGTAGCGCTTGCCCCGGCCGCCCGGCGCCAGCATCGAAGGTCTGACGCGCGGCGCGAGAACCACACTGTTCACCAGTGCAATCAATTCGGTCGGAGTGGCGATCGAGTCGTTGGCGCAGGTTGTGCGGACCGGGAACGTGGCCACCACGGGCGGCGCAGGCGTCGCCGAGGGCAGCCAGCTTTCCGGACTGCGCCCGGTAATCTTCTCGACGTAGTTTCGTGTCTCAAGGGGCAGGCTGCCGCGCTTCTCCAGCCAATCCTGCACCCGCCTGGGACCGGCATTGTAGCCGGCCGCAGCGAGTCCAAGATTGCCGAACTGCGCCAGCAGGTCGACGAGGAACCGCCCCGAAGCCTTCATCGCCGGAAGCGGATCGAACGGATTGGCCAGGCCGTATTCCGCCGCCGTGCCGGGCATGAACTGGGCGATCCCCTGCGCCCCTGCCCAACTCACCACCTGCGTGTCGAAGCTGCTCTCGGCGTGGATCAGGTTGGTGAAGAACTGGACCGGAAGCTGATGCTCCTTGGCGATGATCGTGGCGGCGTCGCAAAGCTCCGACCTCGACAGCGCGCGCTGCAATTGCGCGAAGCCGGCGGGCGGCGCCTTGATGGCCCTGGCGGTGCTGAGCAGCCGCTCCGACGAATCCGGCGCAATCTGGCCGTCAAAATGAGTGCCGGAGAAGGCGAATGCGATGTCGTCGGCCGATGTCACGTCGCTCTGCGCCTGGGCAAGCGCCCCGAGCGGAAGCCCAATGCAAAGAGCGGCACAGAGCAACGCGAATCTCATATCCGAACGCGCCCCCTGCAGCCGCATCGCCTTCAGGTTGGTTTGTGCGGACGAAACTAAATGGGCCGGCACGGCGGGTAAAGGTCCGGGTCGAGAAAAGGGTGGACAGGTACCAGCCGCGAGTTCCATGGATCGTCTCTACTCAAATCCGTAAAGTTTCTCCGGGTTTTCGGCCAGGATGCGGTGGCGCGTCCTCTCGTCTGGCGCCCACTCCGACAGCAGGTCGAGCAGCAGAGCGTCATCGGGCTTTTCCGCTTCGGTCGGATGCGGCCAGTCGCTGCCCCAGACCATGCGCTCCGGCGCGGCCGCGATGAAGGCACGGGCCACCGTGCCGGCCTTTGTGTAGCCGGGAGCGCTGCCGAAGAAATACGCGCCGGACAGCTTCATCCAGGTGTGGCCCTTGTCGAGCATCCGGCGGATGACGGCGAAGGCCGGGTGTTTCAAGCCTTCAGGCGGCGTGAGCCGGCCAAGGTGGTCGAACACCACGGTCCCGGGGAGCCGCTGCAGCAAATCCGCGGCGGCGGCGATCTGATCGCCGCGCAGGTGAATCTGGACGTGCCAACCCAGCGCTTGCACCCGGCGCGCCAGCGGCTCGATCATGTCCATCGTGGTCGTCGCGGTGTTCGGGTCGAACTGGGTAAAGCGGATGCCGCGGATGCCCGCGCGGTCCAATCGCTGGAGTTCGGCATCGGTCACCGCCGGGTGCACCACCGCCACGCCACGCGCCTGTTCTCCCAGCGCAGCGATCGCGTCCAGCGTCACCGCGTTGTCGGTGGCGTAGGCGGCGGGGGTGACCACGATGGTGCGGCTCGTTCCGAGGCGCCGCTGTAAAAGCCGATAGTCCGCGACGCAGGCGCCCGGCTGCATGCGCGACAGCGGCCGCGGCGGCGGAAACCGTGCCCCGTCGTAGATGTGCATGTGACAGTCGCATGCGTTCGGCGGGCTCTGCCGCTTCGGCGCGCCGGTGCCAGACGAATTTGGGACGTGCATAAAGTCCACTGACCCGGCCTCCATTTCGCCCCAGTCCATGCTATTTTTGCCGCCATATGATCGCACATATCCGAATTTTTGTGGCCGCGCTGGCGGCCTTGCTTTTCGCGGGCGGCGCGGCTTTGGCGCATCCCCATGTCTGGGTCAAAATGACGAGCGCGGTGGTCTACGGGCCAGACGGCGCGATCACCGGCGTGCGCCATGCCTGGACCTTTGACGACATGTATTCGGCCTTCGCGGTTCAGGGGCTGGACCAGAAGAAAAAGGGCGAGTTCACTCCGCAGGAGCTGGAGCCGCTGGCGAAGGTCAATGTCGAGTCGTTGAAGGAGTACGACTTCTTCACCTACGCCAAGGCCAACGGCAAGGATGTCGCGTTCGTCGATCCGACGGAATACCGCCTCGAGTTCGACACAAAGGAATCGATGCTGACGCTGCATTTCGTTCTGCCGCTGAAGGCGCCGCTTAAGACCAAGGGGCTGGCTCTCGAAGTGTTCGATCCGAGCTACTTCGTCGATTTCGCGCTGGCTGAAAAGGATCCGGTGAGCCTGGAAAAGGCGCCTGCTGGGTGCGCAATCAGCCTGGCAAAACCGCAGGAAATGACCGCGGATATGGCGCGGCGGCTGGCCGAGATTCCGCCGGACGCGAAAATTCCCGACAACAGCTACGGGGCGGCGTTCTCCAACAAGATATCGGTGAAATGTCCCTGAACAGGGTTTGTAGCGGGCGCTCGGCGCTCGCTTTCACGGTGTTCGTCACGGCGCTTCTGCTGCTCTCGGCGGGCGCACTCGATGCTGCTTTCGCCCAGACCAGCCCGTTCGGCGGGCCGCGCGCCGCGCCGCCTCCGCCTCCGGATGGGCTGTTTGGCTGGATATTCGCCAAGCAGGCCGAGTTCTATCAGGACTTCTCGCGCATCATCCGCTCGGCCAAGACCGACGGCAGCGCCGTCTGGACCTTGCTCGGCGTCTCTTTCCTCTACGGCATCTTCCATGCCGCCGGTCCGGGCCACGGCAAGGCGGTGATCTCGTCGTATGTCGTCGCCAATCAGGAGACGTGGCGGCGCGGCGTCGTGCTGTCGTTCGCCTCGGCATTGCTTCAGGCGGTGGTCGCGGTGGGGATCGTCGGCATCGCGGCGGTTCTGCTCAACGCCACGTCGCGCCAGATGTGCGACGCCGGCCGGGTGATCGAACTGGTCAGTTATGCGCTGATCGCGCTGGTGGGGCTGCGGCTGCTCTGGGTCAAGGGCAAAGGATTTATCCGCGAGGCACGGAGTATGAGCCGTCCGCTGCACGCGGTGGGGGCCGGGGTCACGCCGCCCGAGCACAAGCATCACGATCACCACGGCCACGATCATGGTGACCATCACCACGATCATGGCAATGGCCACCAAGGTCACAGTCATGACCATGCTCATCATGGTCACGACCATCACGGCCATGACCACCATCATGACCATGAGCATGACGCGGCCTGGGGGCACGCTCATGGGCCGGAGCCCGAGGAGCTTGCCGGTCCCGGCGGCTGGCAGCGCGGCCTCTCGGCGATCGTCGCGGTTGGCTTGCGGCCATGCTCGGGCGCCATCATCGTTCTGGTCTTCGCGCTGGCGCAGGGGTTGTTTTGGGCCGGGGTTGCCGCAACCTTCGTGATGGGGCTCGGCACCGCGATCACGGTGGCCGCGATCGCCACGCTCGCGGTGGGTTTTCGTTCGGTGGCGCAGCGGATCGCCGTCTCGCGATCGGGTTACGGCATGCTGGCGATGCGCGGCATCGAAGTCGGCGCTGCGGTTGTTGTGCTGGCCTTCGGGGTGTTGCTGCTCGCGGGTTACGTAGCGGCGGAGCGCGGCGCCTGCTTCTGAGCGTGAACGATGCCGGAAAAGGTCGTCATACGCTGTTGCATCGCCGGCGGTGCCACCTCAAGAAATGGCGCCGGCCGGACGTTCTTTGCATTGGCCTGAGCGCAATAAAACGTCCGAACGCGCCTAGCGGAAATCTTCCGGCTTCAACTCGATCGGCGAGCCGTGCGGTGTGCGGTCGGCGGCGTGGTCCCAGGCGTCATAGTATTTCCGCAGCGTGCCGGTATCGGTCACGCCCTTCTCGGCGACGATGCGCTCCAGCGCCGCAAGCCAATGGCGGTAGTATGTCTCGCCGGTGTCCGGATCTCCGGCGGCTTGCGCCTTCTTGATCTCGTCTCCGAGAACGGTTGCCCACTCCGGCCATTGGAACAGCCCGCGGTCGTAGAGCGAGAGCGTGAGCGCAAAAGCCTGGGCCTCCCACGGCTCGCGGAACACCGGCCCTTCGGCATCGCACGGGATGCTCGGAACCGCCTCGCTGGCGCGCCGTGCTTCGGCTGGATCGATGGTCATGCTGCACCGCGCCCGGTGTTATGCCGGATCGAGGTAGGGCTCGAACGCATCGATCGAAATCTTCAGCGTCGGATCGGCGTCCGGTCCCCACAACTCGCTGCTCTCGAACACCACCGTATAGAGCCATTGCGGATTATCGCCCCGGTCGGCGGCGACGGAGTCGGGATACATGTGACAGCCGTGGCACAGTTCGACCACGCCGACCTTGTCGCGGGCATAGCGGGGAAGCCGCGTGTGCGTTGCCGGATGGATGTTCTTGGTCCGCACGCGGTCGCCCGGCTGGAATTTCTGCGGGCCCTGCTGCTGGCGATAGAACGATGAGCGGCTGAGCCCCGCGCCGACCACATCGGGGGTCAGCTTGCGCTTGAGCGGGACACCGGGCGTTTGTGCGTGACCGGCTTTCAATTCCTCAGGCGTGGCATAGCCGCGTTCGGTGATATTGCTCTCCATCGCCAGCATCCAGCGCTGGTAGTAGGTCGAGCCGAGATAGGTCACCGGCGGAAGTCGCTCTTGCGCAAAGCGCGAATGGTCGATGTGCCATGCGCCGGCGTAGCCCATGGCGCGCTGCATCGCCAGCACGCGGCCTTCCCAGGGCGCGTGGAATGGCGGCTCGTTCTGTTCGACCTCGACCTTGCCGAAGCCGTCCATGCCGCCCATGTCGTGGACACCGTCCATCACTTCACCTTGCTGTCGAGTTCTGCGGGATTGAGCGGCAGTCCGGTGCCGATCATCGAATCGCGCGTCACCAGGTCGGCCAATTTCTCTTCGCTCCAGCCCTCGGTGCCGGCGGGGCGCATCGGCAGCACGATGAAGCGTGTCTCGGCGGTGGAGTCCCAGACCCGGACTTCGGTGTTCTTCGGTAGAGTGATGCCGAAATCGTCGAGCACGCCACGCGGGTCTTTCACCGCGCGGGAGCGGTACGGCGCCGATTTGTACCAGACCGGCGGCAGGCCCAGGACCTCCCAGGGGTAGCAGGAGCACAGGGTGCAGACGATCATGTTGTGGCGCTGCGGCGTGTTCTCGACCGCGACCAAGTGATCGCCGACGCGGCTCAAGTGTCCCATCGAAGCGACGGCCTTGCTGGCGTCGGCCAGCAACGCCTTCTTGAAGGCGGGATCGGTCCAGGCCCTGGCGACGACGACGGAGCCGTTCCGCGGGCCGATCTTGGTCTCGTAGGCATCGATGATGGCGTCGAGCGCCGCCGGGTCGATATAGCCTTTTTCGGTCAGCACGGTTTCCAGCGCGCGGACGCGAAGCTGGGTCTCCGACAGCTCAGAGCCGTGACTGTGATCGTGCGGGTGATCGTGCGGGTGGTCGTGCAAGTGGTCGTGATCGTGTCCAGCCATGAGGAGCCTCCAGCGACTGATTTGCGCTACACTATAGCAATGTCGGACACCTCCCGCACCACATCCGCATCCTTGGTATTCGCGGACCGCATCGACCGCCTGAACGGGCTGATCGGGCGCGCCGTGTCGTGGCTTTGCCTGCTGGTGGTGCTGATCCAGTTCGCCGTGGTTCTGATGCGCTACGTGCTCGGCCTGGGTTCGATCTGGCTGACCGAGACCATCGTTTACGGCCATGCCACCATGCTGATGCTGGCCGCGGCCTGGACGTTGCGAGAGGGGGGCCATGTGCGGGTTGATATCTTCTACGCCGATATGGGGCCAAGGCGGCGGGCGGTGGTCGATCTTGGCGGCGCTCTGCTGCTGCTGCTGCCGTTCATGCTGTTGCTGCTGTGGTTCACCGTCCCCTACGTGTCGCGCTCCTGGTCGATTCTGGAAACTTCGCGTGAAACCAGTGGCCTGCCGGCGATCTACTTGCTCAAGACCCTCATTGCCGCGTTCGCGGTGCTGATGACGTTGCAGGGCATTACCCAGGCGATCCGCGCATGGCGCGTGCTCTGCAATCCGACCGGCACCGGATTATGATGGCTATGGTCCTGGCCGAAATCCTCGCCGTCCTCATGGTGCTTGCCGTGTGCGGCTCCCTATTTTTTGGATATCCGGTGGCGCTGACGCTCGGCGGCGTGTCGCTCCTTTTCGCAGTCATCGGCCATCTCGCTGGTGTGATGAGTCTTTCGTTTCTCGGTGCGCTGCCGCAGCGTGTATTCGGCCTAATGACCAACGAGGTACTGCTGGCGATCCCGATGTTCATCTTCATGGGCGTTATGCTGGAATGCTCGCGCATCGCAGAGGAATTGCTGGAAACCATGGGCCGCCTGTTTGGCTCCCTGCGCGGCGGGCTGGGCATTTCCGTCGCGATCGTCGGCACCTTGCTCGCTGCCGCCAAGGGCGTGGTCGGCGCGACCACCGTGACGATGGGCTTGATAGTGCTGCCAACTATGCTTCGCTATGGCTACGACAAGCGGCTCGCCGCCGGCACCGTCGCCGCCACCGCGACGTTGGCGCAGATATTCCCGCCCGCCACCGTTCTGGTGCTGCTCGGCGATCAGCTTTCCACCGCCTACCAGGCGGCGCAGCTTCAGCAAGGCAATTTCGCGCCATCTTCGGTGACGGTGAGCGATCTATTCGCCGGCGCTATCGTGCCAGCCTTCTCGCTGGTCGCGCTCTACATCCTCTATCTAATTTTCATGGCGGTGTTCTTACCGAAGACCTCGCCGGCAATTCCGCCTGAGCCCGGCGCTCCGAAGGGCTTGGCGCTGGTTGGCCGGTTGTTCGCGGTGCTGGTCGCGCCGTTGCTTCTCATTCTAGCCGTGCTCGGCTCGATCCTGGGCGGCATCGCCACGCCGACCGAAGCTGCATCCGTTGGCGCGGTCGGTGCGATCCTGCTGGCGGCGGTCAAGGGTACGCTGGGCTCGGCGCTGGGTTCGGTGGTGCAACGGACCGCCCAGGTGACCTGCATGATCTTTGTCATCCTGATCGGCGCTACCATGTTCAGCCTGATCTTCCGCGGCCTCGGCGGTGACGACATGGTACATCGCGCGCTCGGCGGTTTGCCGGGGGGGGCGAGCGGCGCCATTCTCGTCGTAATGCTGGCGATTTTCATCATGGGATTCGTGATGGACGCCTTCGAAATCATCTTCGTGGTGGTGCCGATCGTGGCGGTGCCGCTGCTGGCGCTGCATCAGATCGATCCGGTCTGGCTCGGCATCATGATCGCGATGAACCTGCAGACATCGTACATGCACCCGCCGCTCGGGCCGACCTTGTTCTTCCTGCGTGGGGTTGCGCCGCCGGAGATCAGCACCCGCGACATCTACATCGGCATCATCCCGTTCGTGATCATCCAGCTGTTCGCGCTGGTGATGCTTTGGCACGTGCCGGGGCTTGCGACCGCGCTGCCGCATGCGCTTTATGGGGGCCGATGAGCATGAAAGCCGCCGAACTGTTCGACCTCAAAGGCCGCGTGGCGCTGGTGACCGGAGCGTCCGGCGGGCTGGGGCTGCGCTTCGCCGAGGTGCTCGCCGCCAATGGCGCTTCCGTTGCGCTGGTGGCGCGCCGCGCCGAAAAGCTGAAGGCGGCGGTGGAGAAGATCGAAAGGGCCGGCGGCAAGGCAATCGCCGTCGAGGCGGACGTGCTCGACCGCGCCGCGATGAACAGCGCTTTCGACCAGGCGGAACAGGCGCTGGGCACCGTGACCATCCTCGTGAACAACGCTGGCGTGGCACATTCCACCCGCGCCATCGATGTGACCGAGGACGAGTGGGGCCATGTCGTCCGCACCAATCTCGACGCGGTGTTCTTCTGGGCGCAAGAAGGCGCGCGGCGGATGCTCAAGGCCAATGCCAGAGGCGCCATCGTCAATATCGCCTCGGTGCTGGGTTTCGGCGTATCGAAGGGCACCATCGCCTACGCCACCGCCAAGGCGGGCGTGATCCAGATGACCAAGGCGCTTGGCAATGAACTCGCCTTCAAGGGCGTGCGCGTCAATGCCATCGCGCCGGGTTGGTTCATCACCGACATCAACCGCGATTATCTCGCTAGCGAGCACGGCAAGAAACTCACCCGCGATATTCCGGTCGGCCGCTTCGGTCAGGCCGGCGATCTCGATGGCGCGCTACTGCTGCTCGTCTCGGACGCCGGCGCCTATATGGCCGGCACCACGGTCGTGTGCGATGGCGGTCAGATGGTCGCGCTGCGAGGGTAGGAGGAAATCATGGACTTTACACTGTCGCCCGAGATCGAGAGCCTGCGGCTGCGGGTCCGTTCGTTCGTCGAGGAGCATGTGCTGCCGCTCGAAAGCGACCCGCATAACTTCTCCGAGCACGAGAACATTCCCGACGAGCGCCTCGCACCGGTTCGCGAGAAGGCGAAGCAAGCCGGCCTCTGGGCGCCGCAGTCGCCCAAGGAATACGGCGGCATGGACCTGCCGATGGTGGCCTGGGCGGTGATGTATGAGGAGGCCGCGCGCTCGCTGTTCGGCCCACTCGCCTTCAACTGCATGGCGCCGGACGACGGCAACATGAACCTGCTGAAGAAGGCCGGCACGCCGGCGCAAAAGGAAAAGTGGCTGAAGCCCATTGTTGAGGGCAAAGTCCGCTCGTCCGTGGTGATGACGGAGCCTGCGCCCGGCGGGGGCTCCGATCCGTCGATGATCAAGACCTATGCCGAAAAGCACGGCGACAAGTGGAAGATCTATGCCGAAAGTGGTTCATCACCGGCGCCGCCGCCGCCTCGCATTTCATTCTTGCGGCGCGCACCTCCGACGACAAGCGCAAGGGCATCACCACGTTCCTCTACCACAAGGATCAGCCCGGTTGGCGGATCGTGCGCCGCATCCCGATCCTTGGGCCTGAGGAGCATGGCGGTCATTGCGAACTCGAGTTCGACGGCCTCGAAGTGCATGACGACGACATCCTCGGCGGCCTGGGTAACGGCTTGAAGATGGTGCAGGTGCGGCTCGGCCCGGCGCGATTGACGCATTGCATGCGCTGGCTCGGCTGGTCGAAGCGCTGCATGGAGATCGCGCAGGAGTACGTGAACCGCCGCGAAGGCTTCGGCATCCGGCTCGCCGATCGCGAGAGCGTACAAATGAAACTCGGCGAGGTCGGCCAAAACATCCAGATCGGCCGGCTGCTCACCATGCACGCGGCGTGGAAGCTCGATCAGGGCGATTTTGCCCGCAAGGAAGTCTCGATGGCGAAGGTGCATGTCGCCAACACGTTGCACCACGCCGCCGATGTCGCGATCCAGCTTCAAGGCGCGCGTGGCTATTCAAAGGACACCATCGCCGAATGGGTCTACCGCGCCGCCCGCGCCGCTCGCCTCGTCGATGGCGCCGACGAGGTGCACAAGATGGTGCTGGCGAAGTTCATGCGCGAAGAAGGCACCGATTTTTGGCGCTGGAGCGCGGGCAACCGGGTGTAGGCGCTCGGCGCTCGACCGGCGGCGCTTGAACCGCCCGGCCATTTCGCGCGACCAATCGTCTGGTGAGATTGTTGTCTGCACGGAGCGTCGCGGTGGACGGCATCTGGGTCATTTATATGGGTCTTCAGGAAAACGAGTGGGTGTTTTCAGCAACTTCAGAGCGCTGGGAGCATGCATGTGAGCACCTTGAGCCGCAGATATTCCTGGTCGCGTAGACCGTAGGCGCGCCGCTGGATGACGCGGATCTTGTTGTTG